>JABDMQ010000112.1 GCA_013001365.1 Flavobacteriaceae bacterium | reverse complement strand
CCACCGTTGCCAACAAAATCAAAGATAGGAATCCATGTGGATGCATCTGCATCCCAGTATTGTAAGTCGAGAACACCACCGCTAAGAGGCCGATGGTTATAAATGCCTGTAAACAATAATAAAATTTCATTGGCATTGAAAGCAGCTGTTAAATCTAAAACCGGAGATTCCGCAACAATATCATCATCTGAAGAACTACCCGCAGCATCGTCGTCAAAAGTGAAGGCATCTGTTATGGTTGGATCGTTCAGGAGTGCTGAGGCATTATACGTACCGCCAACGGTCCAATTGGTATTTGGCCAATTTGCTGGTTCATTAAGAACTTGTGAAAAAACACATAATGCACTTAACGACATTATGATCGATAATGTAATTTTTCTCATTGGTTGTAGTTAGTGTTGTCTAGATACCAAAAAACTCGAAGTAGACTAAGTTTTTGGTGAAAGGGATTGCCAATTTAGTTAAAAATTAACGAGAAAAGCAAAAAAACGGATTTCAATAGACAAAAAACTGGATTATCGGATAAATCGTTAGAAGCTTCAATTATACACCTTATTCCTTGGTAAGTTCTTGGAAAAGACCCTCAAGACTTGCGTTTTTCTGATTGAGTTTCAGGATTTTAAGACCATTGTCATGAGCGAAATCGAAGACTTCTGAACGCATGTCTTTTTCTACTGAGAATGTGATCTCATAAAGAAAATCATGAATATTCTTAACTTCTTTAACCTTGCTAAGGTTTTTTAAGGCCTCCTCTTCAACGCGATAATCAAATTCGACCTCAATGACTTGTTCTTGATTTTCTTTTAATTCTTTCAAACTCTTATCTGCAACGATATGCCCTTTATTGATGATGATAACACGATCACAAATAGCTTCTACCTCTTGCATGATGTGAGTTGACAATAAAATGGTTTTCTCCTTGCCCACATTCTTTATTAGTTGTCTAATATCCATTAACTGATTAGGGTCCAACCCAGTTGTTGGTTCATCAAGGATCAAGACTTTGGGGTCATGCAGTAAAGCATTGGCCAAGCCAACACGCTGACGATAGCCTTTTGATAATTGATTGATTTTCTTGTGACACTCAGGTCTCAAACCTGTCAAGTCTATTACCTCATCGATTCGTTCTTTATCAGTTTTATATACAGAATTATTGAATTCGAGATATTCTCTAACGTACATATCCAAATAAAGCGGATTATGCTCAGGCAAGTAACCTATACTTTTTTGGACTTCCAGGGGGTTCGCGTTGAGGTCATGGTCATTGACCTTCCCATTGCCCTCTGAGGCTTTTAGATACGTGGTCAAAATTTTCATCATTGTCGATTTTCCAGCACCATTTGGTCCTAAAAACCCAACAACTTCTCCTTTGTCAATGCTAAACGAAACATTATCCAATGCTTTTTGATCGCCATAGGTTTTTGAAATTTGATTGACTATTATAGACATTCTTGAATCTTTAGGTCAAAAATAAACATATTATAATTTAAATGTGATTTTCAATCAATTTGCTAAAAGTCATGCCGTAACCTAAAAAACGAGGCAATACTATTTTGATTTCTGGAATTATTATTTACATTAGCAACTTCATTAAGATAACATGATAAAGACTTTTGTTTATAACGCTTGGTTTTACTTTTTCTATTTCGGGAAAAAGGAGACTTTGTGTTGTTAAATGAATGAACATAAATTATATGAAGTCTCGATAAAAAACATCGAGACTTTTTTTATATGATAAAAAACGTTGCCATACAAGGAATCAAAGGGTCATTTCATCACGCCGTTGCGCAACAATATTATGGAGATAATGTTGATGTAAACGAATGCTTGACATTCGATAAACTTGTCAATAGTGTGTTGACCAAAGAAAGTGATGTTGCAGTCATGGCCATAGAAAACTCCATTGTAGGATCCATTATTCCGAATTATGCCTTGATCGATAACCATCATCTTCATATCATCGGGGAACACTATCTGGATGTTCAGCATAATTTCATGGCATTGAAAGGGCAATCCATTGAGGATATCAAAGAAGTGCATTCACATCCAATGGCTTTATTGCAATGCAAGCAATTCTTGAAACAATATCCGCATATAAAATTGGTCGAGGACACGGATACTGCAGATGTTGCAAAAAGGATTCATGAGCAACAGTTAAAAGGTATCGCAGCCATCGCAAGTCATGCTGCTGCAAAACTATATGATCTGGATATTTTAGCTGATAGCATACAAACCATCAAGCACAATGAAACTAGATTCATTATTGTGAAAACCACCAATTCAGTTCTAGACACTTCCGAGATAAACAAGGCATCACTTAAATTCGAATTGGACCATAAGCGAGGAAGTCTAGCAGCCCTCTTGAATGTAATGAGCGATTGTAAACTCAATCTAACGAAAATCCAATCTTTACCAAAACTGAGTACACTTTGGAAGTATTCATTCTTTGTGGATGTCACCTTCGATTCATACGAACAATTCGATAAGGCAAGGTCGATTATTGAGATCATGGCAGAGCATTTAAAGGTGCTAGGCGAATATAAAAATGCAAGAGTATGATCCAACCTGCAAAACGATTAAAGACTGTTGAAGAATACTACTTCTCGAAGAAATTAAGGGAGGTAAGTAAACGTATAGCCAAAGGGGTCCCTATTATAAACCTTGGTATCGGTAGTCCAGATCTAAGACCGCCATCCAATGCCATTTCTGAATTGACTCTGCGTGTTCATGATGAAAAGGCACACCAGTACCAAAGCTATCAAGGATTACCCGAGCTTCGACAGGCTATAGCTGATTTTTATAGAGATCAATATTATGTGGGTCTCAATCCAAATTCTGAAATATTGCCTCTTATGGGCAGCAAGGAAGGAATTATGCTAATATCATTGGCATTCCTTAATCCAAGGGATGAGGTGCTCATACCAAATCCAGGATATCCAACCTATGAATCGGTTACGAAATTAGTTGGTGCCAAGCCAATTCATTATGATCTATCCGAAGAGAAAAATTGGCTTCCTGATATCGAAGAACTTGAAAAAAAGGATTTGACAAAGGTCAAACTCATGTGGATAAATTATCCGCATATGCCAACAGGTGCAAGAGCAACAAAAAAGAGTTTTGAGGAAATAGTCTCATTTGCCATTAGGCATAATATCCTTATTGTTCATGATAATCCTTATAGTTTCATCCTTAACGATACGCCATTGAGTTTTTTACATGTGGCTGGTGCAAAAAAGGTAGGTCTAGAACTAAACTCGTTAAGTAAGGCCTTTAATATGTCCGGTTGGAGAGTAGGTATGGTAGTTGGCGACAAAACCTACATCGACCACGTACTCAAGGTGAAAAGCAATATGGACTCAGGTATGTTCTATGGCTTGCAAAAAGGTGCAATAAAAGCATTGACCTCGGGCGATATGTGGTTTTCAAGCCTTAACAGCGTCTATGAAGAAAGGCGACAATTAATATGGCAACTTGCAGACATTTTTAACTGTACATATGATAGGTATAGTTCAGGATTGTTTGTTTGGGCAAAATTACCAGATAATGAAATGGATTCGGAGAAATTCATTGATAATATCTTGGATACGAAAGGTATTTTCATAACCCCTGGAAAAATATTTGGAAGTCAAGGTGAAGGCTATATCAGGTTCTCACTCTGCTTACCTTCAGAAAAGATCGGGGAAGCAATCGAACGATTGAAATAATGGAAATGCAGAATATATATATCATAGGAATTGGGCTTATTGGAGGAAGCATGGCTTTGGATATAAAGAGGCTCTATCCAGATGTTAATATCCGTGGTATCGATGCTAACCCATTGCATGTAACTGAAGCCATAGACCTTCACATAATTGATGAAGGAGCAGAATTAAATGACATTGCCAATGCTGATCTCGTTATCATTGCTATTCCAGTTGATGCCTCTTTAGAAGTTATTACTCAAGTCCTTGACAATATTCCCGATTCATGTTTGGTCATTGAAGCTGGGTCAACAAAAGAAGCAATTTGCGGTATAGCTAGAGCTCATCCCAAGAGACGGAATTTATTGACAGCTCACCCGATTGCGGGAACGGAATTTTCAGGACCAAGTGCTGCTATTAATGGCCTTTACAAGAACAAGACAATGATCATTTGCGAAGTAGAGGAAACTGCATTCAAGCTTCAGGAGAAAGCATTGAAGTTATTCTCGGACCTGGGAATGCGCATACGGTACATGAATCCTAAAGCGCATGATAAGCATATAGCGTATGTTTCGCATTTGTCGCACATCAGTTCTTTCATGTTAGGAAAGACCGTTATTGAAAAAGAGAGGAACGAACGAGACATTTTCGATATGGCCGGAAGTGGATTCGAGAGTACAGTGCGTTTAGCAAAAAGTTCACCAGACATGTGGACACCTATTTTCAAACAGAATAAGCATAATGTCATAGAAACCCTTGAAGAATATATCGCCAATCTGGAGCAATTCAAAAAGCATCTAGAAGATGATGATTACAAAGCCATTCATCTTGAAATGAAAAACACGAATCATATTAAAACAATACTAAAAGGAATCGAATAAAAATAGATTATGGACAACAAGAAAGAACTACGGACATGGTTGGATGACATGAATTTGGAGCATCCACTTGTAATTGCGGGACCGTGCAGTGCAGAGACAGAAGACCAAGTGATGAAAATCGCGCATGAATTAAAGGATACTGATGTTAATTACTATAGAGCTGGGATATGGAAACCTCGTACGAGACCTGGAAACTTTGAAGGGGTTGGTGCATTAGGCCTTAAGTGGTTGCAAAAGGTAAAAGAGGAAGCAGGCCTTAAGACAGCAACAGAAGTTGCCAATAGAAACCATGTGGATCTGGCTTTGGAGCATGATATCGATATGCTCTGGATTGGTGCTCGTTCTACCGTCAGTCCTTTCATAGTCCAGGAAATAGCTGACGCATTAAAAGGAACAGATAAGATCGTATTGGTAAAAAAC
>JABDMQ010000207.1 GCA_013001365.1 Flavobacteriaceae bacterium | reverse complement strand
ACACCTAAGGTTCAAGAAGACATTCTCAAGAATTTGGCAATAACAGATGCTAAAACTTTCAAGGCTTCATTTAATCGTCCCAATCTGTACTATGAGATTCGACCGAAGACGAAGAATGTAGATTCCGACATTATTCGATTTATAAAACAAATGGATGGTAAATCAGGAATTGTCTATTGCTTAAGTCGAAAACGCGTTGAAGAATTAGCACAGGCATTACAGGTTAATGGCATAAAAGCTGTTCCTTACCATGCAGGATTGGATGCCAAGACCAGGGTCAAACATCAGGATATGTTCCTTATGGAAGACGCAGATGTTGTGGTTGCAACTATAGCATTTGGAATGGGAATTGACAAACCAGATGTAAGATTCGTTATTCATCACGATATACCTAAAAGTATTGAAAGCTATTATCAAGAAACAGGTCGTGCTGGTAGGGATGGAGGAGAAGGGCACTGTCTCGCATTTTATGCCTATAAGGATATAGAAAAGCTTGAGAAGTTCATGTCAGGCAAGCCAGTAGCAGAGCAAGAAATCGGGTTGGCTTTGTTACAAGAAGTTGTAGCATTTGCTGAAAGCTCAATATCCAGAAGAAAGTTCATTCTCCACTATTTCGGTGAGGCATTCGATAATGAAACAGGTGAAGGAGGCGATATGGACGATAATGTGCGGCACCCAAAACCAAAACACGAGGCTAAGGACGAGGCCAAATTGTTGATTAAGACCGTTGCCGACACTAATGAAACATATAAAAGCAAGGATCTTGTTAAAGTCATAACTGGAAAGTCAAATGCTTTGATAGCATCACATAAAACCGACATTCAAGATTTTTTTGGGGCAGGCAAAAACAAGGAAGATAAGTTTTGGATGGCTCTCCTACGTCAGTTACTGGTTGCTAAACTATTACGCAAGGACATCGAGACCTATGGAGTTCTTAAGTTGACTGACAAAGGAAAGGAATTCTTGAAATCGGATGAAAGCTTTATGATGACGGAGGACCATATTTTCGACGATGGTGATGATTCAATTATTACAGCTTCAAAAGGAAGTGGTGCTGCCTCAGATGAAAGATTAATGAACATGCTTAAAGACCTTCGTAAATCAAAAGCAAAAGAATTAGGAGTGCCACCCTTCGTGATTTTTCAAGACCCCTCCTTGGAAGACATGGCTCTGAAATACCCCATGACCATTTCAGAATTGGGCAATGTGAATGGTGTAGGTGAGGGCAAGGCAAAAAAGTACGGACAGGATTTCGTAGACATGATCGCGGATTATGTTGAAGAAAATGACATCATGCGTCCAGATGATCTAGTAGTAAAATCAACGGGTACTAATTCTGCACTTAAACTTTATATCATTCAGAATATCGACAGAAAGCTGCCTTTAAATGATATTTCCTCAGCAAAAGGAATGTCAATGGCTGAATTCATAAAGGAAATGGAAGCCATAGTTTTTTCTGGAACAAAACTCAATATTACTTACTGGATAGATGAAATCCTTGATGAGGATCAACAAGAAGAACTTAATGATTATTTCATGGATTCTGAAACCGACAGCATTTCCATGGCCTTAGAGGAATTTGAAGGCGATTATGAAGAGGAAGAAATGCGATTGTACCGCATAAAGTTCATTAGTGAAGTTGCTAATTGAATTTATACAATGCTTCTATAGATTTTTCATTCATATAATTACATTTAGTATCTTTGCCGTTCATTTAAATCTATAAGATGAAAGAAGGATTATATGCAAGATTTAAAACCACAAAAGGTGATATCTTAGCAGAACTAGAATACCAAAAAGCTCCCGGTACAGTAGGCAATTTTGTAGGGTTGGCAGAAGGAAATATGGAGAATTCTGTTAAACCTCAAGGACAGAAGTATTATGACGGCTTAAAATTCCATAGGGTTATTCCGGATTTTATGATTCAAGGAGGTTGTCCCATGGGAACAGGAACAGGTGATCCAGGCTATAAATTCGATGATGAATTCCATAAGGACCTTCGTCATGATTCAGCTGGTATTCTTTCAATGGCAAATGCAGGTCCAGGAACCAATGGTAGTCAATTCTTCATTACTCATACAGAAACTTCTTGGTTGGATAACAAACATACGGTCTTTGGCAAGGTTATAGAAGGCCAAGATGTTGTAGATGCGGTTGCTCAAGGCGATATTTTGGAAACTATTGAAATCTTAAGGATAGGTGAAAATGCTGATAAATTCGATGCTATTGAATCATTCAGGACATTTGAAGGATCTCGTCAAAAAAGATTGGCTGAGGAAAAGGCAAAAAGGGATGAGGAGCTAGATAAATTAGCAGCTGGATTCAATTCAACCGAAAGCGGTCTTCGATATCAGGTTTTGCAAGAAGGAGATGGAGCAAAAGCAGAAAAAGGCAAGACGGTTTCTGTGCATTATAAAGGTCAATTGGTAGACGGTACTATTTTCGATTCATCTTACAAACGCAATCAACCAATTGATTTCGCGTTGGGTATTGGTCAAGTAATACCTGGCTGGGATGAAGGCATTGGCCTTCTCAAAGTCGGAGACAAGGCACGATTCGTCATACCTAGTAACCTTGCCTATGGAAGCACTGGTGCTGGTGGCGTTATTCCTCCAGATGCTACATTGGTTTTTGATGTTGAGTTAATGGATGTCAAATAGAACTCAAGACACCTATTTTAAATAGTAACAATTTTTATAAAAAATCGTCTCATTTT
>JABDMQ010000185.1 GCA_013001365.1 Flavobacteriaceae bacterium | reverse complement strand
AAATAGGGCTGAAGGATATGATCCAGCTAACACTGCGTCAGGTTTAAAGAAAACAGGATTTTATAATAATTCCATCAAAATCGGAAGTGGCGCATTGTTTTCTACTGTTAGCGATTTATTAAAACTGGATCAGGTATTGTATACAGAGGATATTTTGAGCGAAGAGACCAAAAAGTTAATGTTTACATCGATTGGTGAAAATGAATATGGCTTAGGCTGGGGAGTTTGGAAAAGATTTGACAAAAATAAACACGACCATGATGGTGCATCACCTGGCTCGGTAGCCTATTTTTCAAGATATCCAGATGAAAAAGTAACTATCATCTTTTTGGGAAATATCAATTCAGGTGCATTTAACCGAATGAAATACGATCTAGCCGCTATTTATTTTAACAAAGAATATAAAATTCCGGAGCTAAAAAAGTATATATCCCTTGATGAAGATTCTCTAAAACAGTATGAAGGTAGATTTGAATTTGAGAGTGGTGTTTTTTTTGATCTCAAAGTGAAAGAAGGGGCACTTCGATTTTTGTGGCGAGGTCGCGGGGAACTTGGCTATTTTCTCTCACCACTGGGAGATGGAAAATTTTTCATGAGAGCAAGAGGAGATCAAATTGAGTTTAGAAAGATCGGAAATAATACAGAAGTGTATTATATAGAACGCTCCGGTAGAAGTAAGCTCAAAATAATTCAATAGGCCAAACAGTACGAAACAATGTGCCTGCCTACCTGCGGAAAGCAGGTAGATATGGCTCATTGCTGAGTCATTTAGGAGTTTTTCAAGGATTTCTGCCGAAATCCTAAAACCTCAATCCCTTTTGTTATCTTAGTTCCAAATCGTAACTAATCCTGCACGAACCGTTAGCTTTCATTTCAGAAAAAAAATATGTAATATGATAAAATCAATCAAATTTGGGTTATTGTGGACTTTAATTCTTATTGGATTTAACTCAAATGCTCAAACTGAAAATAGTAAGTCAGAAATCGAACAAATTTCAGAAACACTTATGGACTATATCGAGGGAACAGGTAATGGAGAACCCGACCGATTAAGGAAGGCGTTTCATCCTGACTTTAATCTTTATACTGTCACAGCAGAAGATAGTCTAAGAATTCGCTCTGGAGAAAAGTATATCTCCAACGTGAAAAAAGGAGAAAAAAATAGCAGGATTGGACGAATAATCTCCATTGATTATGAAAAGGATGCTGCCATTGCAAAAGCTGAAATACTAATACCAAATTGGCGAGTGTTCACAGATTATTTTTTATTACTGAAATACGAAGGAAACTGGAAAATTGTACATAAGAGTTATACTTGGAGAGAAATCCCAATTAAGAATGAATAATAAGAACTAACAAGATATATGAAATCATAGCCTCCTATTGGCAAGCTACATTTCATTTACTCAACCTTGGCAGTATTTAGACATAAATGAAAACAACCTAAATTAAGACATGACAACAACAACATTTCTAACATTTGTAGGTGATCAATGCGGAAAGGCCGAAGAAGCGATAAATTTCTACACGTCAATATTCCCCAATTCGGAAATTAAAAGCATAAAAAAATACTCTGAAGAAGAGGCTGGAGGCACTCCAGAACTTATTAAATATGGAGAATTCACCATAAATGGCACTGATTATTTAGTTTCAGAAAGCAATTATAATCATGCTTGGTCATTTACACACGCCGTTTCACTTTTAATAAGTGACAATTCCAATGAAGTCATACAAACACTTTTCGAACAACTTTCTTCAAATGGAGGTCAGGTTATGGTTCCTTTAGACAGCTACCAGGGTGAGGGAGATTACGGATTTGGTGAGAAATTTGGATGGTGTCAAGACAAATACGGCATATCATGGCAATTCATACTAACTTAATAACTCATTAAAAAGAAACTATCGAAGTAAAAAAATGATCAAGTTCTTTCGAAAAATACGCTACGACCTTATGGAGAAAAATAAAACTGGCAAATACTTTAAATATGCTATTGGCGAAATCGTGCTGGTTGTAATAGGAATTTTAATTGCACTTCAGATTAATAATTGGAATGAAGGAAGAAAAAACAATCAAAGAGAAACTCTAATTTTAAAGGAAATTCTTAACTCAATAAATAAAGACTTAAAATATAACGAAGATGTTGTTGACCGACTAATCGAAAGAAAACGACAAGGGTTAGACAGTTTGGAGACTTATATAGTTGATAAAAAACCAATTCAAGATTCTCTCTTTCTTAATTTCTATAGCGATGCAGGTCAAATAATTGCTCTGCTATATGATAATGGCCCTTATGAAGCGCTTAAATCCAGTGGTTTGGAATTAATTACTAATGATTCTTTAAGATCGGCAATTAATAACCTTTATGCTTTTGACCTTCCAACATTCACTAGTTTTTCCAATATTCGCAATGATCAAACCTATCCAGAAATTTCTGAATTAAGGCGTAATTTTATAAAATTAACGCCAGGACCTCAAAAAGAGGATTATATTCCCAGGGCTTTAAAAGTCGACGATATACTAAATAATCAAGACTTTCTTTTGGTTTATAACTTGGAACGTAACAAATATCGAATTTACACCTATTGGTTAAAAAATATGAGAACTTCTTTGTCGGATTTAAAAACACAGATAGAAAAAGAATTAGAAAAATAACGAAAGCCTGCCTACCTCAGGCAGGCACAACGAATAACCAATGATAAAATTCTTTCGTAAAATACGCTACAACCTTATGAGCCAAAACAAAACCGGAAAGTATCTTAAATACGCTATTGGAGAAATCATACTTGTTGTTTTTGGAATTCTCATTGCTTTACAAGTAAGCAACTGGAACGAAGTCAGAAAATCTAACCTTAAAACCGAGGCATTACTTGATAAATTTGAGGATGAATTGGTCCTAACGATCAAGAATGCCAATCATGATATAAAAAATTCTATTATAGGAGA
Organism: Flavobacteriaceae bacterium; assembly: GCA_013001365.1. GTDB lineage: Bacteria > Bacteroidota > Bacteroidia > Flavobacteriales > Flavobacteriaceae > JABABD01. Next base: position 1,565 of record JABDMQ010000185.1, on the reverse strand, counting down.
TTCTGTCATGAAGCGCGTTTTAAAAAATAAAGTAACACGTCAGGATTATATAAATGATGATCAATTAAGAACTTTAATAACTTGGCGTTTCACATTAAATCCTGAGCTAGATAATTTAGAGAAATTAGTAGAAAAAGAAGAAGAATTGGGCGATGACTATAATGAGGTCATTCATTTAATCAATCGTTTTAGTTATATACGAGAAAGGGAGGTTGATGCAATGAATTTATTGCGGTTGTCATCAGAAGAAAATTCTGACTTTATCAGTTTGAATTTTCCGTGGGCGAGATTATCAGATTCATTGTCCAATGAAGCTGCATACCAATATTTTTTAACCGATGAAAATTATAAAAATAGATTATATGCACATTGGAAAAAGTGTATGAACTATAATCGTATTATCATGAATTATCGCACGCAAATGCTCGAAATACTATCTAAACTCAAAATCATTAGAGAAGCATACACACCAACGCAACTAGAAGATTTATTTAAGAATTTAGAACAAAAACCTTTTGAAAGAATTGAGGCAAATAAAAGCATGAATGATATATATCCGGATGATCAATTAGCAAAAAGTTCGTTAATAGCTAATTTTACAAAAGATACCTTGCAAATTATCATAAAAAACAAAAAAGGAGACGAATTGAATTCCTACGAAGCTCGACCTGGACGAATATTTACAACAAGGACGTCTCGCACAGATCTATATAGCGATAATCTAAAAATCATAGAAGTATATAAAAATGGAATCTGTATCGAAAAATATAAAGAAGTCCAGTACGGCTATTTAATATTAAAATAAACATAACGAAAAGCCTGCCTATGGTAGGCAGGCGCGCGAGACGATAATGCTAATTTTGAGGTAGCGTATATCTTTTTCCAAGATACCAAGTAATTGATCCAGGTATGATCACTGTCTGCCAAAGAAAAAATAAAAGTTGTTCCCATCCTCCTAATTCAATAGTGTCACCTTCAATTACAAACAATGAATTACCAAGTGGACCAGCAGAGAAAACAACGATATTTATAACTATCCATCCAAAATGAAGGCCTAAGGGTGCATATAGTGATCTAGTTCTAGCAAACGCATAGGCAAACATCCAACCTGCTGCTCCAGTCAATAAAAAAACATAGATCATTGGGATAACGCCACGACCAAACATTTCATAACTGAACCAATGATAAATACCAAATGCTATCGCGCTAATAATGCACGACCAATTGACGCCTATTTTCTTGATCAGTAAGTATAAAATTGCCCCTCGAAAAATCAACTCTTCGAACAAAGCAGCTTTAAATGACCACCATACACCATTTAGACTTTCCCAAAATCCGTAGTCAGGGTTTCTGGCATAACTAAATTCCTTAAAATAGGACTGTCCCAAAAGATTGATTGCACAAAAGAAGGCCATGAGTAGTAATCCTACAGAAAACTCTCTTAAACGTCTACCATTAGGAATTATACCCAATGCAGTGATATGCTCTTTTCTGAATAACCAAAGAAGCAACCAAGAGAGGGCGAAAACCACTAATACACCAAGCATTCCAATTTATTGAGTTAA
>JABDMQ010000143.1 GCA_013001365.1 Flavobacteriaceae bacterium | reverse complement strand
GGTTGGGGCTAGTTGCGCTTCGTTGAGATGTTTGAGGAACTTGTCCAATTGGAAATTGATCTATCATTTAAATATGGTCTCAATTTAACCAAAGTGAGACTTTTATCTAAGTGAGAATACCATTAATTATGAACAATTATTATTGGTTGTATTTAGTAATGAAAATTTGAATATCTTTAAGCCAATAATTCACTATTTCATGCTAAAATATCCACTGTCCCTCCTCTTCGTCCTGTCTATTTCATTTAGTGCTTTGTGTCAGGAGGATCGTGTCAAAGGTAAGATCATAAAGGATTTTGGACAGACTTTTGCCATTGAGGACCAGGATATCAAAACAGATACTTCAGCCGAACTGAAGGTCATCTTCGATGTTTCCAAATCTTCAGAAGACAAGAGTGTCGTTAACAAATACATTGAAACAGCAGCTAGGTTCTTGAACATGCATGCCAATGAAGGTATGAGCAATGATCAGCTTCATGTGGCAATGACCATTCATGGAGGCGCTTGGCAGGACGTTCTAGATAATGATGCCTACAAAGAGAAGTATGGTGTCGATAATCCAAATAGCAAACTCATCGCTCAGTTGAATGAAGCAGGTGTAGACATTATCCTATGTGGGCAAACAGCTTCATTCCGTGGCATGAAAAAAGAACATATCAATCCGAATGTAAAGATGGCCTTATCAGCAATGACCGCATTATTGCAATATCAAGCTAATGGCTATAAATTCATAAAATTCTAATTAAATCCATCACATGAAAAAACTACTTCTAACAACTGCAATCTTAACTGGCATGATTGGCTATGCGCAACACGGTCTCGATAAAGATATTCAAGACATCGAATCCAAGGTCATAGAGTGGCGTCGTGACTTCCATCAGAATCCGGAATTGTCCAATCGCGAATTCAAGACTGCTGAAAAAATTGCCAAGCATCTTGAATCACTTGGCATGGAAGTACAAACAGGCGTCGCGAAAACAGGGGTTGTCGGCATATTAAAAGGCAATAACCCTGGCAAGGTCCTGGCACTTCGAGCCGACATTGATGGCTTGCCAGTTACAGAACGAACTGACGTTCCATTTAAATCCACTGTAAAGAGTAAATTCAGGAATACAGATGTTGGCGTGATGCATGCCTGTGGTCATGATACCCATATTGCCATATTAATGGGAGTTGCTGAAGTCCTTTCAACGAAAAAGGACATGATCAATGGCACAATAAAATTCATTTTCCAACCAGCAGAAGAAGGCGCACCTCCAGGTGAAGAAGGTGGCGCTGAACTCATGGTCAAGGAAGGTGTCCTCCAGAATCCTGATGTCGATGCTATTTTCGGATTGCATATTGGCGCCGGACAAGACGTAAATACAATATCTTACAGGCCAGGCGGTATTATGGCTGCTTCCCAGAGTTTTGAGATCAATGTAAAAGGAAAGCAAAGCCATGGCTCTACGCCTTGGACCAGTGTTGACCCAATAATGGCGAGTGTCAAGATCATCGATGGGATGCAAACCCTTGTAAGTAGAGAAATGCAATTGACCAAAGAAGGTGTTGTATTGTCCATCGGAAAGATCCAGAGTGGCGTAAGGAGTAATATCATTCCAGAATCAGCACAGATAATCGGAACCTTAAGAACACTCGATTATGATATGCAGGCTCAGATCAACCAACGTATGAAAGAAATGGTACCAGCAATAGCAAAGGCATATAGGGCTGAAGCTACGATCAATATCGCAAAGGGCTATCCGATTACTTATAATGACCCAGAGCTTACGGCACAAATGCTTCCATCCCTAAAAGCAGCTGCTGGAGATAATGCGGTTTTTGAAATAGACGCAATTACAGGAGCAGAGGATTTCTCGTTCTTCCAAAAAGAAGTTCCGGGTCTGTATTTCTTTTTAGGAGGTAAACCTGTCGATGTGCCACAAAGTGAAGCTGCGCCGCATCACACGCCAGATTTTTTCATTGACGAAAGTGGCATGTTACTAGGTGTCAAGACATTCGTGCAATTGACATTTGATTACTTAGGAAGTTAATTTCAGAATAAAACGAACCATGAAAATACTTGCATTACCCATCACATTATTAATAGGATTCTTTGGATTCTCGCAGAGCGGAATCGATCAAGACATTTTGGACATTGAACAAAAGGTGATTGAATGGCGACGCGATTTTCATAAGAATCCAGAATTGTCCAATAGGGAATTCAAGACTGCTGAGAAGATTGCCAAGCATTTACGGTCTCTTGGTCTTGAGGTACAAACAGGTGTGGCACATACAGGTGTCGTCGGACTCCTGAAAGGAAATAACCCTGGAAAAATACTGGCCTTAAGAGCAGACATTGATGCCTTGCCAGTGACAGAGCGTAATGACCTGCCATATAGATCCAATGTTACTACAGAGTTCTTAGGGCAAAAGACAGGTGTCATGCATGCTTGTGGTCATGATACACATACAGCAATCTTAATGGGTGTTGCAGAAGTTCTTACCAAGCATAAGGACAAGATCAATGGCACTATCAAATTCATTTTCCAGCCTGCAGAAGAAGGGCCTCCTCCAGGAGAGGTAGGTGGTGCTAAATTGATGATCAAGGAAGGTGTTTTGGAGAATCCTAAAGTGGATGCCATCTTCGGATTGCACATAAACTCGGGCACTGAAGTAGGAACCATAAAATACAAAGAAGGCGGTGTCATGGCTGCCGTAGAGCGATTTACCGTTAACGTTAAAGGCAAGCAAACCCATGGGTCACAACCATGGTCAGGAGTCGATCCCATTTACATCTCGGCCAAAATCGTTGACGGCTTCCAAAGTATTATCAGTCGCGAAGCAAAGCTTATAGATGAAGCAGCAGTCATAACTGTTGGTAAGATAACAAGTGGCGTAAGGTTCAATATCATCCCTGAGAGTGCTGAAATGATCGGTACTGTTAGGACATTGGATCCTAATATGCGAGAAATGATAATAAGACGTATGAAAGAAATGGCTTCGACCATTGCCAAGGCCTATGGTGGTGAGGCCGACGTTGTATTTGAAAGCTTTACGGATATCACTTATAATGATCCTGATCTTGTTGCGCAAATGCTTCCTTCCATTAAGAAGGTTGCAGGAGACGATAATGTGGTTTACACTAAAGCGACCACTGGCGGTGAAGATTTCTCCTATTTCCATAAGGATATACCTGGCTTCTATTTCTTCCTAGGTGGCATGAGCAAAGGGAATACGGAAGCCTTTCCTCATCATACGCCAGATTTTAAGATAGATGATAGCGGCTTGCTCTTAGGAGTGCAGACCTTCGTTCAAATGACCTTTGATTATTTAAACCAGTAGCATGGACCAAATTCTTGAATTTCTTGGAAGTATTTCTTGGTGGCTATGGATAATCATTGCCTTAGCGATAATTGCGATTCGGGATGTTCTTCAAAAGAAACATACGATAAGGCATAACTTCCCTATTGTTGGAAGATTACGCTATTGGTTTGAGAGTATTGGCCCAGAAATGAGACAATATTTTGTCGCTAACAACCGTGAAGAACTCCCTTTTAACCGTATTGAACGTGGTTGGGTTTATGCATCTTCCAAGAACGAAAACAATTACGAAGGCTTTGGAACCGATCGCGATATTTATGCGCACCAACATATATTCATAAATAATGCAATGATGCCCTATAAGGTTGGCAAGGACCACCCTAATAGTGAAGACAAAACCTTCTTGCCATGTGCGAAGGTCATGGGTGAATTCAATAAACGTAAAAAACCTTATCGACCAGCATCTGTGATCAATGTCTCAGCAATGAGTTTTGGATCACTTTCAGCCAAGGCCGTGGAATCCTTGAACAAAGGTGTTAAAATAGCCGGAGCCTATCATAATACGGGGGAAGGTGGTCTTTCGCCATACCATAGACATGGTGGCGATGTCGTCTTTCATTTTGGGACAGGATACTTCGGTGTGCGTGCGGAAGATGGTGGATTCTCCATGGAGAAAATGAAAAAATTGGTTGAAGACAATCCTTTTGTCCGAGCAATTGAAGTGAAACTCTCACAAGGAGCCAAACCAGGAAAAGGAGGCGTGCTCCCTGGAAAGAAGATCACTAAGGAAATTGCTGCCATACGAGGTGTAGAAGTTGGTAAGGATGTATTATCGCCTCCAACTCACAAGGCCTTCTCAACAGTTCCTGAATTGATGGATTTCATTGAAGACATAGCCGAGCAAACAGGTTTGCCAGTAGGCATAAA
>JABDMQ010000138.1 GCA_013001365.1 Flavobacteriaceae bacterium | reverse complement strand
TCAAAGATCTGCTCGATCTCATAACCATTTTCTGTCTTTAATATCCTGACCTGTGCCGTATTGTTGTTGATTGGCTCTAAAGTTCCATTTTCAGTTTTCTTATAAGCATCAAAAGAGCCCTTTTCATCCTTAAAGGAATAGTGATACTCATTGCTGGGTTTGTTATTATTCTTCCATTTACCATGAAGATAGGAATGCACTTGCCAAACCGAACTACAACATGCTTCCTCATTAATGATTGGCTTTGTATTAGCATCCTTTATAAGGGTTCGTCCTTTCAACCAACGTATTTCGCTATCTATTACCCTAACAGAGGTCTTTATGTCTCGATTGGTCTTATCCCTTGGTGATTTCGTATCAAAACGAAGCCTGGTGTTGTTCAGGTTCAGTTCATGTGTGGCATCCACATCACTGTCTTCAACTTTCAGGAAAATCAGTCGTTTCTCTGACCTCCACGTTCCCTTTCCGTACTGCAGCCTGTGCCTTTCCATGCGTTCTTCTAGGTAGGATTCTGATTTAAAAAGAAAGGTTCCGTTGGGATTCAATGTCAGTTTGTCCTTTAAGAAATGGCTATCATTATTACCCATAAAAAACTCATAATTGCCTGCATGTTCTTTAGATTGGGCAAAAGCGCTAAACTGGAAGGAAATTAACAGAAGTGAAATTATAAATTTCATGTATAGCTATATTGCTGGTTTTGCATTAATCATCAATAACTATGCCTATGTGTTTTTGATCTTTACAGCTGTATTAACAACCCAAAATAGAATAGAGCCTTCTACCAATCTTTGAAATAGACCAATATAATTCCCGTTCGGATTGGCCATCATCAACCAAGCAAAAACAAGTGCTATGCTACCGCATGATAATGTCATCATAGCAAAAGCTCTATAATTCTGCCAAGACTTAGTTTGTATGCCAATGGCAATAATCGCAAAGGGAACGATCATATAGGTCAATCCTCCCATTAAATTATGAATGATCTGTGAAATAGTTGGGTCAATGAGTTCTCTGTTGCAACCTTCGTCACATGGAAATACACTAACTACAATAGTTCCTAAACCATAGAAAACAGCAAATAGTCCAAAGGCAATACTAATAATCTTGGACTTTGGAAAATGCCGAGGTGCAAAAAACGCAAATAGGGATAAAAGGATGCCACTTGGTAAGTACATGAAATAACGCAATTGATTTCCATAAGGGGTTCCTGTTGCATAACTCTCACTTATAAATTGCTGTATATGGCTGTAATCGTCAAATTGAAATCCGCCAAGAATGGCAGCAATAACAAAAAGAAGTACGCCTAGAATACCAAACCAAAACAGAATTATCTTTGTCATTAAAACCCTCTTTCTTTTTGGATCTGTTCGTAAGCTCTTTGTACTTGCTTGAATTTCTCTTCGGCACCCTTCTGGTGTTCCTTGCCTAAATGAGCCACTTTATCAGGATGGTATTTCTTGGCCATTTTCCGGTAGGCTTTCTTTACCTCATCATCAGTAGCCTTCTTACTAACCTCTAGGATCTTATAAGCGTTGTCACGACTACTATAGAACATGGCTTTGATGCTCTCGAAGTCACGAGAGCTGATTCCTAGATAACCTGAGATCGTATAGATCTGTCGCATTTCGTCATCCGTTACCATGCCGTCTGCCTTGGCAATGCCAAACAAGAAATGCAGTAATTGCAATCGCGATGGATGATCCATCATGCGCTTTATCTGCAAACAGACCTGTCGCGTTGATACTTTTTGATTAGATATGTTCTTGAATAGCTTAAATGCATGATTTGCTCGCTGCTTGCCATACATCTCGACGAATTGCCGTCTCACATAATCCAATTCTTTTTGTTCTTGCTTGCCATCGGCCTTGATAATTACAGAAGCCAGAATAAGCAAGCTTACTTCAAAATCGCCAGACTTCGTTTGTGGCCGTTGCCTTTGTTGGGTTCTTGTTCTGTAATTTGGCTGTCTTCTTTTTTGCTGCCTTCGCTGTTCTGTTTGCCATTCGCCTAGTAACGGACTGCCTTTTCCTGACGTTAATCCATCAACAAGGCTTCCCAATGCCAAACCAATAATGGCACCGATCGGTCCTCCAAAAGACCATCCCAAAGAGGCTCCTAACCATTTACCTACACTCATTCATTAACTATTATTGTTGTAAACGTTTCAAAGATAGTATTTGTTAGTAGAAATAGTAGGCGATTCGTTACAATATGACTACCTGTCAGTTTCACGAGAATTGCATGAATTTTGATTACCTTTGTAAACGAAAAAGAAATTTAAAAGCAATAATTATGTACCCAGCAGAATTAGTAAAACCAATGCGTGAAGACCTGACCAATGTTGGGTTTTCAGAATTGCATACCGTAGAAGAAGTTGAAAAGGCCATTGCAATGGAAGGTACGACATTAGTGGTCGTTAATTCGGTATGTGGATGCGCTGCAGCCAATGCACGACCTGGAGCCAGGATGAGCCTACAGAACAGTAAACATCCAGACCACTTGGTAACCGTGTTTGCTGGGGTAGACCGCGAAGCTACTGATAAGGCCAGGGAATTCATGATTCCGTTTCCACCGAGTTCACCAAGTATGGCACTATTCAAGAATGGCGAATTGGTGCATATGCTTGAGCGTCATCACATTGAAGGACGTCCTGCAGAAATGATAGCAGAAAACTTGATGGATGCCTACAATGAGCATTGTTAAATAGCTCAGAAAATAATTATAAACCACGTTCAAGACGTGGTTTTTTTATGCTTATTTTTGAAACATGGCAAAGCTATTGGCATATCCGTTATCGATATTATATTTTATATTCTTCGGTCTCTCACTGCTGGTTTTTCACCCGATTCAATGGTTCTGCTTGAACGTCTTTGGCTATCAAGCTCACAAGAAAAGTGTTGATATCTTGAATTGGTTCCTGGTTCGAAGTACTCATTTTTTGGGAACACGATATTCCTTCCGAAATTCACATTCAATACCAACGGACAAACCAATAATAATTGTTTCCAATCACCAGAGCATGAACGATATCCCTCCTATTATATGGTTCATGCGTAAGCATCATGCAAAATTCATTAGCAAGAAGGAGCTTGGAAAGGGCATACCATCTGTCTCTTATAATCTGCGTCATGGAGGCTCTGTTCTGATCGATAGAAAAGATCCTGTTCAATCCATAAATGCCATAAAGCAGATTGCTGGTTACATAGAAACCCATAATCGGGCAGTCGTTA
>JABDMQ010000128.1 GCA_013001365.1 Flavobacteriaceae bacterium | reverse complement strand
ATGCATTGATATGTACAGCCACTCCCATTTTTGGCACCATAATATGATGTGCCATGAAACGCCCACCTCGTGAAAGGTCTATAGGATCACCTTCTACATGATAGGGTTGATTTGGAAAGAGCTTTCGCAATCATGCATTGGCAAACAAATTTCCGAATCCTCCTTCGATATCTATCCAACTATCCACTTTGGTTGCTCCAGTCCTATAACTCAAATCGTAAAACGAATCTTTTCTCTTGGTCAAGTACATTGCCAATTTCTTGAGCATATTACCACGTTCTTGAAAGGTCATTTTACGTAAGACCTCGCCGCCTTTGGCTCTTCCGTAATCGAGAATTGCAGGTATGTCCAACCCTTCAATGGCCACATTGGCTATCACCTCTCCCGTAACAGCATCATGAACAGGGGCACCTTCCTCCTTGCCTTCAAGCCATTGTCCAGTTGCGTAATGTTGTATTTTTTTCATAATAACTGTTTATGCCATTATTCTTATTATTCTTCCCGTGATCTTACCTTCGATACATTTTAGGTATCCGTCAACGATTTTCTTCATAGGAACTGGCGTATTTCCCGGGAAATAATCCTTGTACTTTTCATAAGAATCTTCCACAAGGTCCGAACAGACTGCATTAATTCGGATACCTTCCAATTCCAAAGCAACGGCCTTAACAAAACTATGTATGGCACCGTTGACCATTGCCGCACTTGTTGTCATGTCTACTGGGTCGTCCGCCAATATTCCCGTTGAAAGTGTTATGGATCCTTTGGGATTCAAATAATCCTTACCGATCCTAACAGTATTGACCTGTCCCATCAATTTGCTTTTAATACCTATGTAGAAATCGTCTTCTGATAGATTCTCGAACTTATCCCATTTTGCTTCTCCAGCTATGGCAACGATTGCATCTAATTTTCCAACTTTATCAAACATCTCTTTTATCGAGGTCGAATCAGAGAAATCAACAGTTACATCACCAGAAGACCTTCCAGCGATAATGACATCATGCTTGTCTGAAAGTCTTTCGCTGACTTTCTTGCCTATGGTTCCGTTACCACCAATTATCAATATTCTCATACTCATGCCTGCGGAAGCAGGTATCTTATTAATTGTTTGTTCTTACTCTTCTGTAATCTAAATTCCAATTCATACTTAAATCGGACCAACTAGGGTTCATTTCTTCTATTAATATAATCTTCCAATCTCTTTTCCATTTTTTAAACTGTCGTTCCCTTGTTACCGCTTCATCTCCATTTTCAAACTCTTCAAAATAAACCAATTTATCACAGTTATATCTTGCTGTAAAAGCCCTTGGATACAATTTTAATTTATGCTCTTTCACTCTTTCATCAATATTATCAGTAACTCCAATATAAATTATTCCATTTGGTTTGTTTGCCATAATATAGACATGCCAATGTTTCATTCCTATCCTATTTTGAGATTCCTGCCTTCGCAGGAATTATACCCGTTCAATTATTGCAGCATAACCCTGCCCTACTCCAATACACATCGTCACTAAGGCAAATTTCTTTTGCTGTTCCTGTAATTCGAGAGCTGCTGAATAAGCAATCCTTGTTCCAGTAACACCTAGTGGATGTCCTATTGCAATAGCACCTCCATTAGGATTCACCCTTAAGTCATCGTCATCCAATCCCCAAGTACGTGTACAAGCCAATGCTTGTGCCGCAAAGGCTTCATTTAGCTCAATTATGTCCATATCGTTCATTGAGAGACCTGCTTTTTCAAGAGCTTTATTCGAAGCTTGTACAGGACCAATTCCCATGATCCTTGGTTCGACGCCTACAACCGCAGAACTAACGATTCTTGCCATTGGTTTCAGATCATAATTCTTAACGGCTTCTTCAGAAGCAATAATCGTTGCTGCTGCGCCATCGTTCAACCCTGAAGAATTCCCTGCGGTCACACTTCCACCCTCTTTCTTGAATGCTGGACGTAATTTTGCCAGAATCTCCTTAGTGGTATTTGGTTTCACGAATTCATCTTTTAAAAAGTTGATCGGGTCTTTTTTGCGTTGTGGAATCTCAACAGAAACGATTTCCATGGTCAAACGTCCGTTTTCTTGAGCTTTGGCCGCTTTCATCTGACTCCAAAAGGCAAACGCGTCCTGATC
>JABDMQ010000127.1 GCA_013001365.1 Flavobacteriaceae bacterium | reverse complement strand
GAGGAGTCCATTGCAATGAAGAAGAAAAAAGCCAAGGAAGATGCAGAGAGAAAGGCCAAAGAAGCTGCAGAACGTGCTGAAAGAGAGCGAAAGGAAGCAGAAGAAAGAAAACAAAGAGAAGAAGAGGAAAAACGAAAAAAGCTTGATGAGATGATGGGCGGGCTCAACAAATCCGATGGTGCAGCAAGTGGTAGTGAAGGCAATGACGATTCTCCTGGAGATAAAGGCCAGATCGATGGTAATCCTTATGCCAATAGTTATTATGGGCAGCCTGGGTCTGGAGAAGGTGGTTTAGGATACGGACTCAAAGGAAGAGGGAAAGCCACATATAAGAGAATGAAACAAGATTGTAATGAGGAAGGATTGGTAATCGTCAGGATAGTAGTTAACAGAGAAGGACGTGTAATTGAGACGACTCCTGGAGTAAAAGGTACAACGAATAATCATCCTTGTTTATTAGAACCTGCAAAGAAAATTGCACTCTCTCATAAATGGCGTCCTGATCCTAAAGCACCTTCTAAGCAAATTGGCTTCGTAAAGGTAAACTTCAATTTAGGGCAGTAATAAAGTATGACGTATAGCGATACTATTTCTTGGATGTTCTCGCAACTGCCAATGTATCAAAGACAAGGTAAGTCTGCTTATAAAACAGACCTGACCAATACACTTAAACTTGCCAAGCATTTAAACCACCCAGAAAAAAAGTTTAAGTCCATTCATGTTGCTGGAACGAACGGAAAAGGATCAACAAGCCATATGTTGGCTTCCATACTTCAAGAATCTGGTTATAAAGTTGGTTTATACACATCTCCACATTTAAAGGATTTTCGAGAGCGCATAAAGATCAATGGGAAGAAAATAAGCAAACAATTCGTGATGGGCTTTGTTAGGAGAAATGAATCCTATCTTAAAGCCCATTCTTTGTCTTTTTTTGAAATGACCGTCGGGATGGCATTCGATTATTTTGCAAAGAAGAAGGTAGATATCGGTATTATTGAAGTTGGATTGGGCGGAAGGCTTGATTCTACGAATATCATTCTTCCTGAAGTTTCGGTGATTACGAATATAGGTTTGGACCACACTCAATTTCTTGGAGATTCTATTGAGAAAATAGCATTTGAGAAAGCCGGCATCATTAAGGACAATATTCCTGTGGTCATCGGTGAGACGCAAAAGCAGACTACTGAGATCTTCAAGAAAACGGCCAAGAAGAAAAAATCAGTGATTCATTGGGCCGATCAAGAGGTCGTTGAAATTTTGAACACTGACCTCAAAGGCACTTATCAAGCAAAGAACATCAAAACGGTATTATGCACCATAAATGAACTACGAAAAGGAGGCTTTACAATTATCGATAAAAATATCAGGCATGGACTAATTAATGTAGTCCAGAATACAGGTTTGTTGGGAAGATGGCAGGTTATACAAGAACGGCCAAAGATCATTTGCGATATGGCTCATAACAAGGAAGGGTTGAGATATACGATAGCTCAGCTTCAAGCTGAAACTTATGAAAAATTGCATGTCGTCATCGGATTTGTGAATGACAAGGACATTGAGTCGTTGGTTGATCTGTTTCCAAGAAATGCAGACTATTATTTTTGTCGTCCAAACATACAGAGAGGAATGGATGCAAAGAAGTTATGTGCTGTTTTTAATGATAAAGGCTATGAAGGAACCGTTCATGATAGCGTTGAATTGGCAATGAAGAAAGCTAAGGAAATGGCCAACGAAAACGATGTAATTTATGTTGGTGGTAGCACCTTTGTAGTGGCCGAAGTTATTTGATCTTTTTAAGTAAAAAGTTTTCTATAAAAGAAAAACTAATCTATATTTGCAGTCCAATATTTGGGGCGCGTAGCTCAGTTGGTTCAGAGCACTTGGTTTACACCCAAGGGGTCAGGGGTTCGAATCCCTTCGCGCCCACAGCAATAAAAATCCGAACTTTTATAGTTTGGATTTTTTTATTTGAAGGCTTAGAAATTTCGTTTATTTTTGAACTAGATAAAGGGTCATTAACTCAGTTGGTTTAGAGTGTTACCTTGACGGGGTAGAAGTCACTGGTTCGAATCCAGTATGACCCACATCAAGCAGAATCCCGATGCAGAAATGCATTGGGATTTTTATTTAGGAATGTTGAATGTTTCCATTTATAAATGAAGAAAATAAAAATACAAAATGCGACAGCATATTGGGATAAATTCTATTTGCAGAAGTGGTTTAATCTGGATGGGCTTTAGTCAATCCAGTATGACCCACAAATATTAAGATCCTGATGCTTTCTGCATTGGGATTTTTAGATTTAAAGAAGTTCTAAGGTCCTTTCCAAGGCCATACCTCTGGATCCTTTGATCAAGACACTTGAATCGTCAATTTCGGTCGTGTCAAAATTCTCCTTGAAGTCTTCAAAGGTCTTGAATCGTTCAATATTACTAGAAGTGGTTTTAGTATTAAAGAAATGCTCACCAACTAGGTAGATTTTGTCTAACATCAAGCCTTCTAGAACAGAAACCATGTCTTGGTGTTCTTGAGCACTATCATCTCCAAGCTCGAACATATCTCCTAACACAGCTATTTTTTTGATATCTGATAAATTAGTAAGGTTGATCAAGGCAGCCTTCATACTTGTAGGATTTGCGTTATAGGCATCAAGTATTATCCTATAGTTATCTTTCTCAATTATTTGAGACCTGTTGTTTGATGGCACATAATCCTCTATTGCCCCTTTGATATCATGAATTTCGACATTGAAGTATTTACCGATCATTACAGCGGCAGCGATGTTTGCAAAATTATAGGTGCCGATCAAGTTAGAATTTAAGGTCAATCCCTCAAAAGTCAATTTAACAAAAGGGTTGGCTTCCAAAAATTCAATGGGATAGTAATCTGCATCTTTCTGACTGAATCCAAATTTCTTGATATAGCCTGATAATTTTTCTTTTTGTATACCATCATCAGCATTAAGGAATATATTCTTGTTTTCATCCATCAAGTATTCATACAACTCACTCTTGCCTTTAATAACGCCTTCTATACCACCAAATCCTTCTAAATGGGCTTTCCCGAAATTTGTTATATAGCCATAATCTGGTTGTGCGATCTGGCATAAAGCCATGATCTCTTTCTGGTGATTGGCACCCATTTCAACGATTCCTATTTCAGTATGCTCATTCATTGATAAAAGCGTTAAAGGGACGCCTATATGGTTGTTGAAATTTCCTTTGGTCGCAACAGTTGTATATTTTTTGGACAGAACTGCATTAATGAGTTCTTTGGTAGTGGTCTTACCATTGCTGCCTGTTAATGCTATGATCGGAAGCTTTAGGAATTTCCTATGAAAAGTTGCCAATTCCTGTAAGGAGTTAAGGACATCTTCTACCAATAGTGCCTTATTTGACCTGGTATGTTCTTTTTCGTCCACAATGGCAAAAGATGCACCTTTTTTCAATGCCTCATCGGCGTACTCATTACCATTGAAATTATCACCTTTCAATGCAAAGAATAGAGTGTTTTCAGTGACCTTCCTAGTATCAGTTGATACACCTGAACTATTAAGGAAAAGTTGATGATGCTCTTTTATTCTCATAAAATAAATGTAATGAAAAAGTCCTAACAAAAAATTGTTAGGACTTTTAATATTTTAAGGAATTAATGAATTAGTTCCTTGCTTTTTTGTTCTTGTTCTTGGATTTTGAGCCGACTCTCGACATTGCACATCTAAATCCAATGTAATCGGTTGCCATATCCTGTGGGAAATAACGTCTCTGTGCTGGATCCAGCCAAAACGCTCTATCCTTCCATGATCCACCTTTATAAACCCTTACTTCATCATTTATCAATGAAGTTCGTTTATCGGATTTGTCGTATTGACGTACTAGGTTACCAAAAGTGTCTGAATCGACTTTATGTTTTGGTGCATTGTACATCTTACTTGAACCACCGTCTTCATTTTCGTCTTCATTAAAACTTTCGAAGTGACGCGTTGAGCGCTTATCACCATCCCTATAGTTCCTGTTGTCACTAGTAGAGAAATTGGTACGCAAATAAGTTTCGGCTTCATCAACAGCTACCTGCTGAACTTCACCAGGTAGATTAACTGCAACGATCTTACCATTTGGTAATGTATCGTAGATTATAGAGTCTACTCTAACAACGGTAACCTTACCATCTTCACCAATTGCATTCTTGGTATAGACATTACCTCTGTAATAATTAAAGTCATTATAGTCATCATCCACAATTGGGCGATAAACATCTGCTACCCATTCAGCAACATTCCCTGCCATGTCATAGAGACCGAAGTCATTTGGCTCAAAGGATTTTACTTGTGCAGTAATGTCTGCACCATCGTCTGACCAACCAGCGATTCCGCCGTAGTCACCTTTTCCTTGTTTGAAGTTGGCCAGTTGATCACCACGCTTCTTTCTTTTACCAGAACGTGTATACTGTCCATCCCATGGATATTTCTTTCTACCTCTATAGGTATTATAACTTCTTAGCTCACTAAGACCTAAAGCTGCATACTCCCATTCAACTTCTGTTGGAAGACGGTAATACGGAGTAACAATACCAGATTCTCTTTTGGCATATTTGTTAATTTCATCTCCAGCGGCATTGGTCTGTATCTTTCTTTTACCACCATCTATAACATCCGAATTCCCTCCGAAGGTCTCGGTTGGAGCATTAATATATGTTTCTGTACTGAAATTGGAATCTGCAGTAGCATCGGTTAGATGAGAATCTCTTTTAAGATATCCTTCTTGTTGCAGATACAATTCATTTACTCTATCGGTTCTCCAAGTAGCAAATTCTGTTGCTTGAATCCAACTTACTCCAACTACAGGATATTCTGCATAACCTGGATGACGCAAATAATTGTTGGTCATGACCTCATTATAACCTAATCTGTTTCTCCAAACCAAAGTGTCAGGTAAAGCACCTTTATATATTTCCTTGAAATTTGGGTCACCAGGAGGGTAAATTCTTTTTAACCAATCTAGGTATTCCAGATACATCAAATTGGTTACTTCTGTTTCATCCATGTAAAATGATTGCACATGCTGTTGGTTTGGGGTATTGTTCCAATCATGCATGACATCATCTTGAACGCGTCCCATAGTGAAGGTGCCGCCTTCTACAAAAACCAATCCAGGAGCAGTCTGTTGTTCCTTGAAATTAGTATTGTATTGGAAACCACCATCCTTGGCATTGATCTTCCAACCTGTTGCCCTAGAACTGTTCTTAGATGAGGAATTTTTACTGCAACTAGTCACCGCTACAGCGAGCGTTAAAACTAGCAATGTCTTGAAGGTTAAGACTTTTTTCATATCCATAATTTTAAGTAAGCTAAATATTTTTGGTGTCGCAATATAGTAATTAAAGGTAAATCGCCAAGCTTTTTTTAAGAAAATCATGCAAAAAAAGTGTATTTCATCCTATATTTCATACATTACAACGGACTTTTTGCCCATTTTCGGTGTCAAAATCTGATATACTAACGAGCATAAACTTCATTTATTATCGTAATTTTGAATCTTAATATTAATTGTTGAAAGTGTCGTGATACTAACCCCTGATAATTAACGTTAAATACGCAATGAAAAAGATATTTTTACTTCTTGCCCTATCATCTTTTCTGCCTATTTTTTCTCAATCCGAATTGGTCTCGATCAATTGGGAGGACTCAAGAGTTTATCAGACTGAGAGATCGACTATAATCTTGCCTTCATTTCAAGAAGCCAATTTCAATTTCAATTTTGATCATGGGATTAAATTCACCAAACAATGGAAAACGAATGCACCCATTGGTGAAAATTCAATAAACGTATCAAATGTTACTTATAGTTCAATTTCAAGAGATGATCTACAAGACTTGAATCCAGCGACTATTCCAGACCAATTAGAATATAGTTTAAAGAATTCAAAAGCTAGGGATGTAAATTATGCCTATTTCGAAATATCTCCAATAATAAGGGATAATGGTGTTTATAAAAAAATCAATTCTTTCAGGATAACTTATGACTTTCAATCAATAGGCAATAGGGGTGCTATGGCTGCGAGGGCGATTACCCCTTCGGTTCTAAGAAATGGAAATTGGTTTCGCTTTTATGTTGAGCAAACAGGAGTTCATAGGATCTCAAAAGGATTTTTAGAAAGTCTTGGCATGAATCTTAATAATGTCGATCCAAGAACAATTAAGATCTATGGCAACGGTGGTAGAATGCTGCCACTATTGAATTCAACACCTTATCCAATGGATCTTACAGAGAATGCCATTCAATTCATAGGTGAACAAGATGGGGTTTTCGATAATGATGACTTCATTCTGTTTTATGGTGAAGGACCAAAACAATTCAATGAAGAAAGCATTACCAATATCAATATATTTACCGATAAGTCTTACTACTATGTCAATCTAAGTCCTGGTCTTGGTAAAAGGATCTCTGCATTCCAGCAGCCTACTGGAACGCCGGATTTGATTATCGATACATATTCGGAATATCAATTTCATGAAATCGACGATTTCAATATCGTAAAGATAGGACGGCGATGGTTTGGAGATCGTTTCAGTATCAATAATGAACAGAACTTTGAATTCGAATTTCCTAATATCATCAACACTGAAACGGTTAAATTAAAAGTCTATACTGCTGCCATTTCTGAGTCCAACTCATCTATGGACGTCCTGGTTAATGGGTCTAATGTCGACACCTTTACCTTTTCTGCCATTAACGATCCTATCTTGGCGGATGGTGAATCATTCAATGGCGATATCAATGTGAATTCTTCAACAATTACAGTTGGATTGAACTATAATAACAATGGTAATCCAAGTGCAGTTGCTTATCTGGATTTCATTTCCTTGGAAGCAACAAGTCAACTAAGGTATAATGATGGTCAATTCAGGTTCAAGAATTATGAGGTAGCCCAAAACCTTGGGATTGCCCAGTATACCATAGACAATGCCTCGAACATCTCTGAAGTTTGGGACATAACAGATATATACAATGTATCAAATGCCATAAATAGTGATTCTAGTTCTAGTTTTGTCTTTACGGCAAATATGGGTTCTCAAAAGGAATATATTGCTGTAGACCCTTCGGATTATTATGAACCGTTGCGGGAAGCAAATTCCTCTGTAACGAATCAAGATATCAAGGGAACGATTTTCTTGAATGCGCAGGGCGATTTTGAGGACCTGGACTACATTATTGTCGCTCCAAGTGAGTTAATGGCTCAGGCCAATAGATTAGCCCAGATCAATAGAAACCAATACGGACTTAATGTCAAAGTATTGGATCTTCAAAGTATATACACAGAATTCAGCTCTGGTAACCAGGATGTAGGTGCAATCAGGAATTTGGTCAAATATGTTTATAATAATGCAAGCGTTCCGGAGAACAGGCTTAAATACCTCTGTCTCTTTGGAGATTCATCGTATGATTATAAGGATAGGATTTCAGGAAATACCAACATCGTGCCGTCTTGGCATGCATACAGTAGCTTCAATCTGACCAATTCGTTTATTTCAGATGATTTCTTTGGAATGATGGATGACAATGAAGGGACACTAAGTTCAAGTGATCGTCTTGATGTTGCCGTTGGAAGGATATTGGCAGATACCCCTCAACGTGCCAATGAATTGGTCGATAAGGTCGAACAATATTATCAAAAGGAAGCCTTCGGAAGTTGGAGGAATAATTTTCTAGTGGTCTCAGACGATGTTG
>JABDMQ010000085.1 GCA_013001365.1 Flavobacteriaceae bacterium | reverse complement strand
GCTTTGAGGTTCCTATTGCAATATCAGAATATCCAGAAAAATCACCATAGATCTGGAACGAAAAATAAATGACACCTAATATTAGGGTAGGAGAAGAATAATGTTCGTAATTGGCAAATATATCATTGGTATATTGAGCACAGTTATCGGCAATGACAATTTTCTTGAACAAGCCCCATAAAATTTGCTGAAGACCATCAATGGCTTGCTCAGACTTGAATTTTCGTTTTTTAAAGAATTGTGGTAATAGGTTAGTCGCCCTTTCTATGGGTCCAGCAACAAGTTGCGGAAAGAAGCTTACAAAGGCAAAAAAAGCAATTGGGTCCCTCGTAGGTTCTAGTTTTTTGCGATAAATGTCAATGGTGTAACTTAATGTTTGAAAGGTATAGAAACTTATGCCAACAGGAAGTATGATATTCAACCGGGAAGCTTCAAAGTCTTGCCCAAAGAAAGTAAATGCATCTGAAAAACTCTGGGTGAAGAAATTGAAATATTTAAAGAAACCTAGGAATCCAATATTTACAATCAGACTAGCATACAACAAAATCTTTCTTTTGTTCTTTTGGTCGGTTTTTGCTAACTCAAGTCCAATAAAATAATCTACCAATGAGCTGAAGGCAATTAAAGATAGAAATCGCCAATCCCACCATCCATAAAAAACATAACTCGCTAATACTAGAAGAATGTTTTGAAGTTTCAAGTCCTTTTGAGTGACAAACCAATAGAGAATAAAGACTATTGGCAAGAATAGGGCAAAATCCAAAGAATTGAATAACATCTAAAAGGAAACGGTTTACAGTCTGTTATGGCACTAAAGTTACAATTTCATGGCATTTATCAAAGAAATGTTGAATTTCTTGCACTCATTTCATTCTAGTTATTTTCGAATACAGCCTTCTTAAGATCTATTTTATATATCTTTAATTCATGACTGAGAACGAGCTAGAAGAATTACGATATCCCATTGGAAGGTTTCAAGCACCGGATAATATAACCAATAAAAACATTAAGGATTGGATTATTGTATTAGAACAATTTCCTGAAATATTATCTAAACTGGTTTCAAATCTCGATGAAAATCAATTAAATACCCCTTATAGAAAAGATGGATGGACCGTAAGGCAAGTAGTGCATCATGTTTCTGATAGCCACCATCATAGCTATACGCGTTTTAAATGGGCATTAACCGAGGATAAACCAATTATTAAGGCATATAACGAACAAGATTGGGCCGAGTTATTCGATACACGCAATGCTGCAATACAAATGTCATTGGACCATTTAAGGGCCATACATTTTAAATTGGTACATCTGCTTCGTGGCCTTTCTGAAGAACAGCTAAATAGAAGCTTTATTCACCCTGAAGGCAATATAGAGGTGGTCTTGAAGCAAAATATTGGTATTTATGCCTGGCATAGCAACCATCACTATGCTCATATCGAAAATCTTTTGAAGCGAAAAGGTTGGTAGGAATAATCGCTTAATTACAAGTTTCTGACAATTCATCTTCCATATCAATTATCCAATCCAGAGGAGTATTGGCCAACTGATCTGGGCTGACCTTAATACAGGTCAATGGATTTCCCGAAACATACAATCTAGTCAAAGCTGGATTATTGGATACATCCAATGATGACACTTCATTATCAATGATTTCCAACTGTTGCAAATTAGGGTTGCCACTAATATCAATTGATGTAATATTATTGCCATTCATACCGATTTTTTCAAGATCATCTAGGCCATTAACACTCAAGGAGGTCAGCATATTATTTTCAGCATAAATGAACTTGAGGTTGGTATTTTGAGAGACATTAAGTTGATCTAGCATATTATCATTCAGCCAAAGATTTATTAGAGATGAAAAGTCTTCCAAGCCTTGCATGCTTGAAATACCTCGATTGTTGAAAACCAGTTCTGTAACATTGGCAATGGAACTAGTAGGAACACTGCCATTAAGTTCGGTGTCGACACCAAGATCAATTAATGCTTGTTCAAACGAACTATCTGGTATTAGTGTTAACTGAGGATTATTGTCAATACTATCTCTTTGTGAATCATCATCGTTAGAGCATCCAAGAAATATGAGCGCAACAATCAATGTAAATACGAAAGTCTTTTTCATCTTTTTTTTATAAAAATAGATGTTTCTTTCTCTCACGAATAGGATTTAAGGATTTAATTAACACTTTACAAGAAGCTACTTCCACTTAATATTACAACCAATACTAGGCTTCTGGCTAGTGCTTACAGATTGATTATTTAGTATACTGTCAATTGCTAGCCGCAAATCGTTTCCTGTTACTGGAACGCCATTTCCAGGCCTGGAATCATCCAATTGTCCGCGATACACCAATTCCAATTGTTCATCGAACAAATAGAAATCAGGAGTGCAAGCAGCTTCATAGGCTTTGGCAACCTCCTGAGATTCATCATAAAGGTACGGGAAAATGTACCCTTCGGATTTGGCGTTCTCTTTCATCAAATTCGGTCCGTCCTGTGGATAGTTCTCCACATCATTACTGCTTATAGCGATAAATTTAACACCTGATTCAATATAGTCCTTGGCCATCTGACTTACTTCTGAATTTACATGTTTCACGAAAGGACAATGATTACAGATGAACATTATTACAGTTCCATTATCACCTTTCATATCTCTTAAATTCATCGTTTGACCACTTAATGTATCGAGTAAAGAG
>JABDMQ010000078.1 GCA_013001365.1 Flavobacteriaceae bacterium | reverse complement strand
GCGTTCTTTATTGTCCCTTATTTCAAAATGCAAATGAGGACCTCCCGAGCCACCTGTATTACCACTGAACGCAACGATTTCATCTGACTCAATCTGTAATTCTTCAGCTGAAGGAAAAAGCTCTAGCGTGAAAGATTCCTTTTCGTATTGTTTTTCCTTGACATACTCCTCGATTTTTTCGGAGAATTTTTGGAGGTGTGCATAAACACTTGTGTAACCATTAGGATGTGTTATGTAAAGAGCTTTGCCATAACCCCAATGAGATATCTTGATCCTACTGACGTAGCCAGGAGCTGAAGCGTACACCTTCAAGCCTTCACGCTGCTTGGTCTTGATATCAAGACCAGAATGAAAGTGGTTGGATCTCAATTCTGCAAAAGTACCTGACAGGACAAGTGGTATGTCAAGAGGTTTTCGAAAATAGTCCTGAGGATATTTACTTTGAGCTATGCCAAAAGAATGACATAAAAGGAAAACAACACCTAAAATTCGCATACACATTTTCTTCTAGCTAAAGTATTAATTTGTCTATAATATGCAAAGCTTATACCAAAAGCTTAAAGTTACAACATGCAATTAACGTTAGATTATTAAAATTGTGATAAACAATTGTGTTTTTTAATCTTACTTGATTAAATTTGTGTAATCAGTATTGAGATTTGTAAATGAGCAAGATTGAAGATATTGTTGACTCATTAGAGAACAGAATTAGTAAAATGCTTCATAAGCTAGAGGTTTTGAAGCAAACAAATTCAAGATTAAGTGATGAGTTAGCGCAATCTGAAAGAAACATTTCAGAGCAAGAACGAGAATTAGTGTCTTGGCAGGAGAAATATGAATCGCTCAAGCATGTGAACTCAATATTGGGCAGTGACGAGTATAAAAGAGAAACTAAGCTCAAGATAAATACATTAATCAGGGAAATCGATCATTGTATCGCTCAATTAGCTGAATGATGTCATTAGTTAAACAATGTCAGAAAAGCTTAAAATAAAGCTATCTATTGCAAACCGTGTGTATCCCTTGACGATTCCTCCAGAACAGGAAGAAGGGTTGCGAAAGGCAGCTAAGAAAATTGAGGACCTGATAAAGCAGTTTG
Source organism: Flavobacteriaceae bacterium (assembly GCA_013001365.1). Taxonomy (GTDB): domain Bacteria; phylum Bacteroidota; class Bacteroidia; order Flavobacteriales; family Flavobacteriaceae; genus JABABD01. Next base: position 7,312 of record JABDMQ010000078.1, on the reverse strand, counting down.
AGCAAAGTTATTCCGTTCGGGACAAGCAAGATGTTTTAGCAATGTGTGCTTTACAATTTGCCTCACAAGCGGAACAGAAAACAATAGATAAGATAGTTGTGAACGAAAAAGTTGAAAACAAGCTTGAAGCATTGGACCAACTTCTTCAGTCACATATAAATTCTTAAAGACGTTCTTTAAATAAATAAAGGTTACTGCCTGCATTAGTTATTTTTTTTGATAAACTCAACGTTAATTCTTTAAAAAGGGTGAGTTTAAGTTGTAAAAGCGAGCTGCCTAGAGCAGATACTTGATCAGCTTGTTAGCCCTAAACTTGTTTTTAAGGAGTTTATACAAAAACCAAAACTTTTGCAGGCTTTTTTTTAAAACTAACTAAACATGGACAATACAATTATAATGATTGTAGTCGGCGTTGTGGCTGCTATCATTGGTTTTGTTATAGCAAAATCAATGGAAAAAAGCAAAGCGTCAAGACTAATACATAGTGCCAAGAAAGAATCTGCCAGTATTTTGAAAGAGGCAAGAAGTGAAGGAGAATCTGTAAAAAAGGAAAAAATACTTCAGGCCAAGGAGAAATTCATAGAGTTAAAGGCCGAGCACGAAAAGGTGATTTTATCTCGTGACAAGAAAATGGCAGAAGCCGAAAAGCGCACACGTGATAAAGAATCACAAGTATCTAATGAGCTTTCGCGTTCCAAGAAACTCAATTCTCAACTTGAAAGCAAGATCCAGGATTACCAGAAACGAGCGGATATACTTGATAAAAAGAAAGAAGAGATCGAAAGGCTTCATAGAAGCCAAGTAGAGCAACTTGAGGTTATTTCTAGTCTCTCGGCTGAAGATGCAAAAGAACAGTTGGTAGAATCCCTTAAAGGAGAGGCCAAGGACGAAGCCATGGCATTTGTACAAGATAAAATGGAGGAGGCCAAGCTCACCGCCCAACAGGAAGCCAAAAAAATCATAATCAACACTATTCAAAGAGTTGGAACAGAAGAGGCCATTGAAAACTGCGTCTCTGTTTTTAACATTGAGTCTGATGATGTAAAAGGGCGAATAATCGGAAGGGAAGGAAGAAATATCAGGGCTATTGAAGCGGCAACTGGTGTTGAAATTATCGTAGATGATACACCAGAAGCAATTATACTTTCTTGCTTTGATTCTGTACGTAGGGAAATAGCTCGACTATCATTGCACAAGTTGGTGACCGATGGTAGAATTCATCCAGCTAGGATTGAAGAAATCGTTAGAAAGACTAAAAAACAAATAGATCAAGAGATAATTGAAGTAGGAAAACGAACAGTGATCGATCTTGGTATTCATGGGCTAAATCCTGAATTAATAAAGATGGTAGGTCGCATGAAGTATCGATCTTCCTATGGGCAAAACCTTTTACAGCATTCAAGGGAAGTTGCAAAGCTTTGTGGCATAATGGCTGCAGAATTAGGCCTCAATCCTAAATTGGCCAAAAGAGCAGGATTACTACATGATATTGGAAAGGTACCTGATGCTGAGGCAGATATGGAAACACCTCACGCAATATTAGGTATGCAATGGGCAGAAAAGCATGGTGAAAAGGCTGAAGTTTGTAATGCTATTGGTGCTCACCACGATGAGATAGAAATGACTTCATTATTGTCACCAATTGTGCAAGTATGTGATGCAATTTCTGGAGCACGACCAGGAGCCCGTAGACAGGTTTTGGATTCCTATATTCAAAGGCTTAAAGACCTTGAGGATATTGCTTTTGGCTTCGATGGAGTACAAAAGGCATATGCCATTCAAGCCGGTAGAGAACTAAGGGTCATTGTGGAAAGTGAAAAAGTAAGCGATGACAAAGCAGCTAATCTGTCTTTTGAGATATCGCAGAAGATCCAGACTGACATGACGTATCCTGGTCAAGTAAAGGTTACTGTCATCAGAGAAACTCGTGCAGTGAATATTGCCAAGTAAACAGTTGCTATTTCTTGAAGGTCAAAATGAAAGTCGAACCTTTACCTAATTCACTTTCTACTTCTATGGAGCCTCCAAAGGTTTCTAGCTGACTTCTTGTTAGATAAAGGCCAATACCTCTTGAGTCAACGCCAGATTGATTATGGAATGTATTGTACATTCCAAAGAGTTGTTCACCGTACTTCTCGAGGTCAATACCTATTCCATTATCTCTAATGCTCAATTTTATGGCATCTTCAAGGTTTTCTGATGATATATCAATGATAAGAGAAGTATTCTGTTTACGATATTTAATTGCATTGGATAGGATATTTTGAAGGATGCTCTCCAGATATGCAGGTAAGAAGTTTACGAATGTAGCCTCATCAACCATTAAATTCACGGTTGCATCATAGTCCTCAATGTCTGCCTTAAGAACTTCTAGAGCCCGACTTAGATAGTCCATGAGATTTAGTTGGCCTGTTTTCAAAGACTCCTTATCCATTTGTACTTCTCGAACCACATCATCGAGATTCCCAATGGTTGAAGACAATGACCTAGAAATAGTTTTAAGATGCATGATCATTTCTTCTTTTTCCTCTTTCGAAGCTGCTTCATCATAAAACTTCATGATAGTTTCAAAATTTCCGACGTGTGTTCTCAAATTATGTGAAACAATATGTGCAAAGTTTAGAAGCTTTTTGTTCTGTGAGGTAATGATATCCAGATTATTCAGGGTTTGGTTTTCGGCATTCTTTCGTTTGCTAATATCAGAATGAGTGCCAATTATTCTTAACGGTTTCCCATTTGAATCCTTTAATAAGATCTTCCCTCTATCAAGAATCCATTTATAACTACCATCTTCACATCGTACTCTATGTTCATTAATATAGAACGAGGTCTTTCCTTTGACATGATCTTCAAAATCCTTGAAATACTGTTCTCTGTCATCTGGGTGAACACGCTCATCCCAGGCCTCAGAGGTTGATTTCATTTCTTTTTCTTTGAGTCCAAGGATCTGTCTGGATTCTTTTGAATAATAGACTTTGTTTGAGACGGAATTCCAATCCCATATACCGAGACCAGAATTCTCAAGGGCAAATTGCCACTTCAACTTATTAAAGTATGCGTCAGATTCTTTTGGGGATTTCATCTTTTAAATATTTAGATTTGGGATTGCCAATCTAAGAGATTAAAGATCAATATTCCGCAGTAATCAATATGAAATAATTTTGCATTTCGACGAATAGCTCAAAATTTCGATATTTGTGCTATTCGAGCCTGTAAACAGTAGCTTGGTAGGGTTTTAAAGAAAACTCTTTGTAAGTTTTATCGTTCAAAATAGATGAATTTGAGATAACAAGAGCTGCCCTGTTGTAATTGATTTCTTGTGGAATTGTAAAGTCAGACGTGTGTTCGGAAAAATTCAGAAGAACCAATAATCTATCATTTTCAAGCGTTCTTAGATATGCATAAACCTGTGGATTGTCCTTGTCTATCGATAAGTAATCTCCATAGATCAATGCCATGTTATCTTTCCTTATTCGTGCCATTTTCCGAAAGTAATTCAACACAGAGTAGTCATCATTCTCTTGAGCTTTCACAGACACTCTCATTAAATGATTACTGTTTACCTTGATCCAAGGGTTACCTGAAGTAAAGCCTGCATGCGATGAATCGTCCCATTGCATAGGTGTTCTTGCATTATCCCGAGCAGCTTCCTTTTCATTTTCCAAGAATTCATTAAAGTCTTTACCTTCGTTTTTCAAGCTTTCATATTTATTGAGGGTATTTATATCCCGATAATCAGTAATAGAATTAAACCTAATATTGGTCATTCCTATTTCATCTCCAAAATAGATATATGGCGTACCTCGCATAGTCAGTAGGAATGTATGTAACATCGTAGCAGAATTTTTCCAATGCTCAGGTCTGTCATTTCCCCAGCGACTCACTGCTCTTGGAAAATCATGATTGCCTAAGAATAAGCTTCCCCAGCCTTTTTCAGCAAAAACAGCATCCCATTTCGAGAATATATCTCGAAACTCCGATAGTTGCCATCGGTCTTTACGCATCATGAAAACTTCACCTTCCTTGCGATCCAAGCTCATAAGGTCGAAATGAAAGAACATATCCAATTCTTTTCGGTCTTCATCAACGAACTTCAAGGCATTGTCTATTGTAACTCCAGGAGCCTCGCCAACTGTCATGACATCATACTTACTTAAAACCTCAAGGTTCATCTCATTAAGATACTTATGGATGTTTTCCCCTTCTGCATAGTACGTAATGAAATCACCCTGGTACTTTTCTGGTAATTCTGGAAATTTAGTGTCTTTTGATAGGAATGAAATAACGTCCATTCGGAATCCATCCACCCCCTTGTCGAACCAAAAACGCATCATGTTATATATTTCTTGGCGCACTTTCGAATATTCCCAATTGAGGTCTGGTTGTTTGACAGAGAAATAATGTAAGTAATAGGCGTCGGTTTTATAATCGTATTTCCAGGCATCACTATCGACATCGAAATAGCTCCAGCGTTTATTAGGCTTGCCTTTTTCTGCTGGCCACCAATGATAATAACCTCTGTATTCATTATCTCGAGAACTTCTTGATTGCTTGAACCATTCATGCTCATCACTACTATGGTTAACAACAAGGTCCATGATTAATTTGAGTCCTCTATTATGCATGCCTTTTAAAAGTTCATCGAACTCAGTCATGGTTCCGAAATTGCTCATGATTTTTCGATAATCACTTATATCATAACCATTATCGTCATTCGGGGATTGATATACAGGATTGAGCCACACGATATCTACTCCAAGGCTTTTTATGTAGTCCAATTTTTCAATGATACCTCGCAGGTCGCCAATACCATCACCATTGGTATCATTGAAGCTTCTAGGATAAATTTGGTAAACAATTCCTTCTTTCCACCATTTCCGATTTAGTTGTTTAGACATAGTTGATCAGTTACTTAAAATGAAGCTAAAAATAGTTATTTTCTAGGATGATACCTGTTCATGACCTTGGTTAAATGAGACCTGTCAACATGCATATATATTTCAGTTGTGGTAATGCTCTCATGACCCAGCATAAGCTGTATAGCCCTTAAGTCTGCTCCGTTTTCTAATAGATGCGTTGCGAAGGAATGCCTAAAGGTATGTGGTGAAATTGATTTCTTCAACCCGATCTTCTCTGCGAGTTGCTTAACGATGGTAAAGATCATGGATCGTGTTAATTGCTTTCCTCGTCTGTTCAGAAAAAGTGTGTCTTTGAATTCATTTGGGATTTGGAGATGATTCCTTACTTGATCGCGATAAATCTTTATGTACTTCTGAGTTGATTCTCCAATGGGGACAAATCGCTGCTTATTGCCCTTTCCAGTTACTTTTATGAATCCTTCGTCAAAGAACAAGTCCGAAATGTTCAGGTTTATGAGTTCGCTAACACGTAAACCACAACTGTAAAGCATTTCGATAATGGCTCGATTTCGTTCTCCTTGAGGTGTGCTAAGATCAATAGCTGCAATGAGTTCATCAATTTCATTCAATGATAAGGTGTCAGGAAGTTTCCTGCCTATTTTTGGAGATTCGATTAGTTCCATTGGATTGGTTTCACGATAGTCCTCGAATATTAGGTAGTTAAAAAAACTACGTAGCCCTGAAATCAATCTTGCTTGCGACCTAGCGTTTATGTTCTTGGAAGCGTCATAGACAAAATCCTTAATAGTGTCTTGGTTAATTTTGATGGGGTTTATTCTGATTTCATTGACATCCAAGAATTCGATAAGTTTCGAGACGTCTCTTGAATAGTTAAGTATAGAATTACCAGACAGGCCTCTCTCAATTTTAAGATAATTCAGATAGTCCTTTAAAGCTTGTTGCCATTTCATCCTTGTAAAAATAACAAAATAAAAGGGCTATTATAATTGAAAAAATTCCTGAGGAATAACCTATAGGATATTAATTAAATAACTGATATATATCATGTTAAGCCATTAGTCGTTGTGCTAATATTGCAAATGCAATAATCAATTAAAACAATCAATTATGAAAAAATTATTTTTATTATCAGCCATTGCTTTATTTGCAGTAACGACACTAAATGCCCAAGTTGGAGTTGATCGGGATAAAAATGGTCAATTTTACGGTGGTATTCAACCTGGATTTCCAATTGGTGATTCTGCCGATTTGACAACCTTTTCTATCGCTATAGATCTCGGCTATCTATTTGAACTTTCTGATGATTTTGATGCAGGTGTTGCTTCAGGATATACCCATGCATCTGGTGAGGACGGCTTTGATGATTTTCAATTCATCCCAGTTGCAGGTTCGATTTATTTCAATGCCTCTGAATCTGTATCTTTTGGTGGAGACATTGGTTATGCCATAAATGCCGGATCAGGTGGCGGTGGAGATTTTTATTACAGACCAGCATTGGTTTATAAATTTGACGAATCAAACGCCATTGCCGTGGATTTCAGAACTGTTAGTGGAGATGGTGTTTCATTTTCTTGGCTAGGTGTAGGATATCGAAGATCATTTTAAACGGACATAATACCCTAAAAAAGAAGAGAGGCCTTTTGGCCTTTTTTTTTGCTCCTTTATTTGATACTTTTACCGCATGAAAAAACTTATCATCATTAATGGTCCCAATTTAAACCTTCTCGGCAAGCGTGAGCCTTCGATCTATGGTGATGTTTCTTTTATAGAGTATTTAGAGAACATTAAAGAAAATCATCCGGATTTGTCAATTGACTACTTTCAATCGAATATTGAAGGCGAACTCATTGACAAACTACATGAAGTAGGATTTTCTTATGATGGTATTATTCTCAATGCAGCGGCATATACGCATACATCTGTGGGTATTGGCGATGCCGTAAAGGCTATAGAAACTCCAGTTGTTGAAGTACATATCTCCAATACTTATGCGCGAGAGGACTTTCGACATCATTCTTTCATTTCCCCGAATGCCAAAGGCGTTATCCTAGGATTTGGATTGCAGAGCTATGAGCTGGCTATTCAGAGTTTCGAATAGTCGATTCTAAGATATTTATGATCTATATAAAACGTTCCAAAAGGAATCAAAGAAGCTATTAAAATGAATGCAAATTTCGAGAATGACCAGTCGTATTTCTTTCTAAGCCCAAAGGCCATGGCAACATAAAGTATGAATAAAATACCGTGGAACATGCCCACTATCTTATTGGGCAGGCCTATGCCATGCACATACTTATAGTACATGGTTATTGACAAGGATAAATAAGAAATTCCTTCAAGGAAGGCAACTATCCGAAACTTACCGATATCGGATTTGAGTAGGGAAGAGGCCATGGATTATAAATGGATCACTTCGTCGTAGGCATCGGCTA
>JABDMQ010000075.1 GCA_013001365.1 Flavobacteriaceae bacterium | reverse complement strand
AGGAGGTCGCTCGAATGCTGAAAATTGATCTCTCAACTCTTCACCTTTGGTGCAAAGAAGGCAAACTTAAAAAGTATGGCATCGGCAAACGTGTTTATTTCAAGCGTAGCGAGATTGAAGAAGCCCTAGTTTTAATCAACCCACAAAATCAATAGTTATGACCGGATACGAACTAAGCCGGGCATGGTTTGATTTTGCGTATGAACACACTGATGTGCGTCCCAGCCATCATGCCCTTTATTTTCACACTGTCGAAACCTGTAATCGCCTGGGGTGGAAGGAGACCTTTGATCTTCCAACTGCATACTCAATGGAGATGCTGGGTATTAGCAACTACAGGACCTATAAAAAAGCACTTGAAGATTTAATCCAATGGGGGTTTATTAGGATGGTTCGTCGCTCGAAGAACCAGCATCGAGCTAATGTGGTTGCATTGGTAAAAAATACAAATGCAGTGTATGACGCAACTACCAAAGCATTGTCCTTGCAGAACAGAAGCAGTGCCAGTAAAACTAAACCATTAAATAATAAATTATTAAAAAGGAAAAAGCTTACGGAAATTACCATTTCCGAGTTACCTGCCTCTTTTAAAAATTTATTTGATTTAGCAATAAGGATCCAGAAAGTAATTCTCAAAAATCTTTCAGACGCCGGCGCACCCATTAAGAAGATAGAGGATGCTACTGCCTACAGTTTTTTGAATCCTTTGAGGCTTGCCATTGAAAATGATGGCGCAACCTTGGGGCAATTGGAGCGAGCTACTGAAGCCCTGGATTCCAGCGGACCTAACTTTTGGAAGCAACATGTGATCAGTAGTGCGAAGTTGCGCGAGAAACTGTCTCAAATTCTATCTGACATTAATACAAATACTAAAAATTCTGAACCCAAATCGGCCATGGATGAAGCTGTGGCCCAAAACCTTAACCGATATGAATAATATAGCAAACCTCATGCCTGAATGGCAGGCAGGTGGGGGGCCTGGAATTAAGCCGGCCAGAAAAGCAATTAATCCTGAATTAGTCCGGACATTATTCCTAAAATATTGCCCCACCGGCTATGTAATTGACGAGACAAACAAGAAATTGATAGATACCTTAATCTCGTATTTTGCTGGAGATCCTGCCTTCAATCATCACGGCCTAGTACAGAATCAGGCAGACATATCAAAAGGTTTATACCTTTATGGACCATATGGTGTAGGAAAGTCGCTGTTGATGGAAATTTTTCATCAGGTGGGAACAGAGCTTTACAATATTAGAATATCTAACGGTATGTGCTTTAAGTCCACATCTTCCCTGACAGTAAACCAAGGCTATCTTGATCGGGCAAATCCTACGCTTCAGTTTGATCTTGCCACCTATAACGAAGGGATAATCTATTTTGATGATCTCGGTGCCGAAAATGAAGTATACGGGAAGGATTTGCTAATGCAGGGTATTCTGCAGGAACGAGAACGTCTTCGCTGGAGAACCTTGGTAACAACCAATCTTAACCCTGGACAGTTCAATGATAAATACGGAGAACGACTAGGAGCCAGATTACCTGATATGTGTAATTTGATTTCCGTAAAAGGTCCCAATCGGCGCAGTATATAGCAGCCAGGAGAGTGGAATGCCTGATGGGACAAGCATTCGTTTATACCGCAGTTCACCAATTGTTTTTTGGTAAAACGAATATCAACAACACTTGCAACATGAACGCAACAAAATTAGCAACATTGGCAACGTTTCACGCTTAATCTATCTTATTCAATGAATTTCACGTGATAATTCGACCCAAGTATAGACATTATTGCCCTTTAATTTTGTTGTAGGGAATCTCTAAATCCTTCAACTCGTCATCAGAAAGCCCGAGGTGATAACATAAGAAGCCCTAGCTTATACTCCAAGCTATTCTTTGCAACCCAATTGCACCAAAATATCTTTATCTTTGAATCGTGAAAGTTGTAGCAATCTTATTAACGTTTTATTTTTTGGCACTGAATGTGGTGCCTTGTAACGATGCGGCAATTAGTTCCGATGATTCCCAGGTTGTTACGGTAATCGATATAGATGGCGACCACGACCAAGACTGTGAGTTATGCTCGCCCTTCTGTCAATGTCACTGTTGTCATGTTCACACTATAAATTTTGGGCTTGTTGCATTTCAACCGCTACAGCCTGCTATTCCTCAAGAATTCTTTGCCCATTTCGATGACCTTGGCAAAGATATTCCCCATTCCCTTTTTCAGCCACCTCGGGCATAATTCAGTTTTCATAGGATAACTATATCCTTTTTTGAAGTTTTCCTAATGGGAATGCTCAACTATGTTTTTGCTACGCGAAAACGCAAACTCGTTTTTTAACTGAATTAATACATTAATCTATGATTAACAGAATCATTGATTTTTCAATCAATAACAAATTCATCATTGGTCTGTTCACGTTGACTCTTATAGGAGTTGGCATTTGGTCAATGGCAACAGTAAACCTTGGGTCTGTCCCAGATATTACCAATAATCAGGTGCAGGTCATCACGCAATCGCCCAATCTGGGAACGGAAGATATTGAACAGTTCGTAACCTATCCCGTAGAACTATCTATGGGTAATTTACCAGGCGTTACAGAAATAAGATCTATCTCACGCTTTGGCCTTTCCGTAGTTACTATCGTTTTTGAAGACGATATGGGAACCTATCTTCCTCGACAGCTGGTACAGGAAAAACTAAACGAACTGGGCGAATCTATCCCTGAAAAATTTGGAAGTCCATCTATGGGTCCCATCTCTACTGGTTTAGGTCAAATCTATGAATACACTATAAAGCCAGAGGAGGGTTTTGAAAACAAGTATTCGCCTATGGAACTGCGCACCGTGCAAGATTGGGTTATCAAACGACAACTCACATTACTGGAAGGCGTGGTAGAGGTCAACTCTTATGGAGGCAGTATTAAACAGTACGAGGTCGCTGTCAACCCAGATAAGTTGAATAGTTTGGGTATTAGTATTTCACAAGTGTATGAGGCTCTCGCTCGGAACAATGTGAATACAGGCGGTGCTTACATAGAAAAAAATAAAATGTCAAATTTCATAAGAGGTGAAGGTCTTATTCGCTCTTTGGAAGACATTAAAGATATTTCGATTATTAACGAGGGCAACATTCCCGTAACTATTGGAGATGTTGCAACACGCGTCCATTTTGGGAATCAGGTACGTTATGGTGCTTTTACGCAAGACGGTAAGGAAGCCGTGGGAGGAATAATAATGATGCTAAAAGGTTCAAACCCTAATGCGGTTATTCAAAATGTTAAGAATCGTATGGCAGAAATTGAAAAATCCCTGCCAGAAGGTCTCACTATCGCCCCTATCATTGATCGTAGTGAGCTAATTGCCAGAACGACCGATACCGTTAAAACCAATTTACTGGAAGGCGCCCTAATCGTGATATTTGCCCTTGTTTTATTGTTGGGTAGTTTAAGAGGTGGCATCATAACGGCCACGACCATACCGTTGTCCTTGCTTTTTGCCTTTATATTAATGAAGCAATTTAATGTATGGGCAAACTTAATGAGCTTGGGAGCTAT
>JABDMQ010000066.1 GCA_013001365.1 Flavobacteriaceae bacterium | reverse complement strand
GTAAACGTGTAAAACGATATGAGTGTTTGGAGCTTACCACAGGAAAGACGTATCTTTTCAATCCGAATGCGGAAGTACAGCTAATAGAACAAAAATATTAAATGAACAAGAATTATTATGCCATACTCATGGCAGGCGGTGTTGGATCAAGGTTTTGGCCAGTGAGCACACAGGATTTCCCAAAACAGTTTCATGACATGTTAGGCACAGGAGATACGTTGAACCAAAAAACCTTCAAGCGGTTGAGCCAACTCATACCAGAAGAAAACATATTCATTCTTACAAACGAACGTTATAACGATTTGGTTTTTAAGCAATTGCCTAGCCTGACCAAACGGCAAGTAGTACTCGAACCTGCTATGCGCAATACCGCACCATGTATCTTGTACGCTTCTTTAAAAATACAGAAAGAGAACCCGGATGCGGTCATGATCGTGGCACCAAGTGACCATTGGATCGAGGATGAACAGACTTTTAGCACCAACGTGAAACAAGCCTTTGATTTCTGTGAGGAGAATGATGCACTGATGACCTTAGGCATTACTCCTGATTTTCCCAATACCGGATATGGCTATATCGAATATGACAAGTCTGTAAATAATGCCATTAAACCTGTGGCGCAATTTCGTGAAAAACCCGATTATGAAACTGCAAAGACCTTTATATCGCAAGGCAATTTCTTGTGGAATGCTGGAATCTTTATGTGGAGCGTAAAAAGCGTTATCAAGGCATTTGAAACAAAGCAACCTGAATTATACGAACTTTTCGAAAAAGGCTGCGATGTCTATAATACCGATTTTGAAGATGATTTCGTGAGGGATAATTACGCCAAGGCCGAAAACATCTCGGTAGATTATGCCATCATGGAAAAGTCCTCCAATGTATTCGTGCTTCCTGCAGAATTCGATTGGAACGACCTTGGTACTTGGGGAAGCTTATACGACAAACTCGATAAGGATTCAGACAAAAATGCTGTTGTGAATGCTCATGCCCTTGTCGAAGATGCCTCTGGCAATATGATACGTACCGAAAACAAAAAGATCGTAGTGGTCGATGGTCTAGAGGATTATATTATTGTAGATAAAAATGATGTTTTGCTTATCTTTCCGAAAGGAAAAGAACAGGATATCAAGAAAGTGCTGCAAAAAGTAAAAGACAAATTTGGCGAACAGTATGGATAACAATCAGGAAAGCAAGTTCAATTTCGAGGAGGAACAGGAACAAAAGGTAGAACAGGCCAAGGAAGAAGTCAAGGAAGATGCCAAAGGCCTCATCAAGAGTTCGAATGTCTTCCTTAAGGAGATTTTCAGTTTCCGAAAAGATACTGATCGCGATGCCACAATAGAGGCTATCAAGAATGATATCCCTTTCAAAGGTGCAACCGCATGGATTCTCATCTGCTCGATATTCGTGGCTTCCGTGGGCTTGAATGCCAATTCTACTGCAGTCGTAATTGGTGCGATGCTTATATCGCCACTCATGGGCCCGATACTGGGAATAGGCATGGCCATTGCCATTAACGATATAGATACCTTAAAACGATCATTGATTAATTTCTTGGTCATGGTTGTACTTAGCGTCCTGACAGCTTACTTGTTTTTTGAATTCTTTCCATTACGTGAGGATTCTTCTGAACTTCTAGCACGAACTGCTCCGGACATTCGCGATGTATTAATTGCCTTCTTTGGTGGTTTGGCATTGATTATTGCCAGGACCAAGAAGGGCACTATAGCTTCAGTTATATTCGGTGTAGCCATTGCCACCGCGCTTATGCCACCGCTTTGTACTGTTGGGTATGGTCTGGCAAAGGCTGGCAGTGTTGGTTTCAAGTATGCGGGCGGAGCCATGTACTTGTTCATGATCAATTCTATTTTCATTGCATTGGCAACGTTCTTGGTATTGAAGGTTTTACGCTTCCCAATGCTTAAATATGCCAATTCCAAGAAGCGTAGGAATATTGCACGGTTTGCAGCATTTGTTGCCGTAGTAGCCATGATACCTGCTGGATATACTTTCATAGATGTACTTAGTAAGAGCAATAAGAACAGGGATTACAGGAATTTCGTAAGAAAAGAAGTGAATTCTAATCCTAATCTTTGGTTACAGCGTGATAGTTTGAATTTTCAAGCAAAGCGTGTTAGTTTGTATTTCAATGGAGAAGTGCCAGATGCGACAAGGGCAGACCTTATCAATGAATTGAAAAGCTACAAATACCTCAAGGATTTTAGTTTATCGATAAATGCAAATGAGTCAAGGAGTGCAGACCAACTCTCTGAGGCATTGGACAGGGCCTATGCGGATCTGGACAAGAAAGACAATATTATAGATGGCCTTCAATCGCAAATTGAAGTTCTAAATAATACCATATCTGGGCTAAATGAACAATTAGAAAACTTTGCCTTACAACAGAACAAGAATGCGGTTTCCTTTTCCGAATTGGCCAAGGATGCCAAGATCCGATTCATTGATCTTCAATATTTTGGCTATGCCAATATGCTTGGATCTAAAGACTTTATTAAAGTCGATACGATTGTTGTTGCTAATGTAAAATGGAATCCAAGTCTTAACGATAGTCTTGTGAATATTAAAGAAACGGAATTGAGCAATTGGTTGAAACAACGCTTGAACAAGAAGGAAGTCTTAATTAAACGCGAGTAGTCCTATTCGTTCTCATCGATATACATTTGCCTGACTTTCTTGAATAAGTTAGAAGAATAGACAAAATCAGTAACGACCTTATTATCAGTCTTGAAAATGGTCTCTTTAGAGCCTTCCCAAGCTTTTTCGCCATCCTTCAGGAAAATGATCTTTTCCCCGATTTCCATAACAGAATTCATATCATGAGAATTGATAACCGTGGTCATTTGGTATTCGTCGGTGATTTCCTTTATTAAATTATCGATAACTATAGCAGTATTTGGATCCAATCCTGAGTTGGGTTCATCACAGAACAGGTATTTAGGATTGTTAACGATTGCTCTGGCTATGGCCACCCGTTTTTGCATCCCGCCAGAAGCTTCCGCAGGGAATTTTTTATGGGCATCGACCAAGTTGACACGTTTCAATACAAAATCCGCACGGTCTTCCATCTCACTTTTGGATTGATTGGTGAACATCTGCAAAGGAAACATGACATTCTCTAAAATGGTCATGGAATCGAACAGGGCACTTCCTTGAAATACCATGCCCATGTCCGCTCGAAGATCACGTCTTTGGTCATCATTAAGCTCCGAAAAAATCTTGCCGTCGTAGGATATGATACCTTCATCCGATTCGAACAGTCCTAATAAGCATTTAAGGAAAACCGTTTTTCCGCTACCACTTTGCCCAATGATAAGATTGGTCTTGCCTTTTTCAAAATAGGCACTGATGCCTTTTAGGATATGAGCATCTCCAAACGATTTATGTAGATCGGTTACTTCTATCATGAGCTCAAAAGCATGTCAGTGAGTAAATAATTCAATAAAATAATGACCACACTTGTCCAAACAAAGGAGGTGGTACTGGCCTTGCCAACTTCAAGAGCGCCACCTTTCATGTAAAATCCATGATAAGAAGGAATGGTAGCCAACAAGAAGGCAAAGACCAATGTTTTTATAAAGGCATAGGAAATGTGAAAAGGCTCAAAGCCTTCCTGTATACCCATGATATAATCGTTAACAGTCGTAAATCCACCAAAAATACAAGCTGCCAGACCACCTACCATGCCAAGGAACATGGCAATCGAAATAACGAAAGGATAAAGCATCATTGCTATGAATTTCGGAAAGACCAAATAATTAAGTGAGTTAATACCCATGACTTCCAGTGCATCTATTTGTTCGGTAACACGCATGGTGCCAATGCTAGAAGTAATGAATGACCCTACTTTTCCAGCCATGATAATGGAAATGAAGGTTGGGGCAAATTCCAGGATAATGGATTGTCTTGTTGCAAACCCCACCAAATATTTCGGGATCAAAGGATTGCTTATGTTCAATGCTGTTTGAATGGTGACAACACCACCAACAAAAAAACCAATGAATGCCACAATGCCCAGTGAATTTATGATTAAGTCGTCAATATCCTTGAAGATCAATGTTCTCATGACAGACCATTTTGTTGGTTTGCGAAACATTTCAGCTATCATCAAGAAGTAAGTACCAATATTCTGGAGGTAACTCATAGAATTTTTGTTAGTGCTAAAGTAAAAATTTAAGGCAAGATATTTGATGAATATTTGAAATAAGGTAACTTTTAAAATCGTTATTTTTGAAAGGATAAACAAAATACAGGATGAATAGACTTCTCATATATGCATTAAGCATTTTTTTCGTGATAGGCGGATTTGCCCAGCAAACATCAAAACCAAAACTCGTAGTAGGAATCGTTGTAGACCAGATGCGTTATGATTACCTAACCCGATTCGAGAACAAATATGGCGACAGAGGCTTCAATCGATTGATAGCAGAAGGCTACAATTGCAAGAACCATCATTTTAATTATGTCCCTACCTATACAGCACCTGGACATGCTTCGATCTATACGGGAACCACCCCGAGGTATCACGGTATAATAAGCAATAGTTGGTATGACAAGTCTTCCAAACGC
>JABDMQ010000065.1 GCA_013001365.1 Flavobacteriaceae bacterium | reverse complement strand
GATCATTTCCTCTGCCATGGCCATGGCTCCTGCACTTGTTCCAGCAACTACGAATCCTTCATCATTAAAATAGCGTTGCTTAATGATGTCATGGAGTTTAGTTCCGCCAATCCTATCGGAAATCCTGGATTGGTCACCACCAGAGAACATGATGCAATTGGCCTCAGAGACCAAAGCTATGGCTTCTTGTTTTTCAGAGTCTTCTCTTTCGCGTATATCAAGGACAGTTAAGTCTTTACAGCCAAGTTTCCTAAAAGCATGCAGATAGTTTTCGCCAACTTCTTCTGGGATTCCTGATGCTGTAGGAATAATGACGATCTTGGATTCAATACCTCCTGTTTCCCTAACGACATGAGCAAGAATACCTGCCTCTACGAATTCAAGGGTGTATTTTTCCTCGGTATGAATGCCTTTATCTTCATTTCCTCCAATAGGAATCAATGTACCTTTAATCTTCTGCATGTGAAATTGCTAATTTATAATGAGCAAAAATAAGGTAATTTTTTAACTGGAAAATGTATATATTTATATTCTTGCGCATTAATTAACTTAAATCCTGACCATTATGAAAATAAGAAGCATAAACGCCATGAGAGGACCTAATTATTGGTCCGTAAGACGGCATAAACTTATCGTCATGGTCTTGGATCTTGAAGAGATGGAAGAACTTCCTTCTAACAAGATCAAGGGATTCCCTGAACGACTTAAAGCAAAATTTCCAAGTATGTACTCACACAGATGTTCTGAAGGCTGCGAAGGCGGTTTTTTCATGCGCGTAGATGAAGGTACTTGGATGGGTCATGTCATCGAGCATATAGCCCTCGAAATCCAGACCCTTGCTGGTATGGATACAGGTTTTGGAAGAACACGTGGCTATGGAGAAAAAGGAGTTTACAATGTGGTTTTCTCATATATTGAAGAAAGTGTAGGACGATTTGCCGCAGAAGCTGCAGTTGCGGTCTGTGAAGCATTAATTGCCGGAGAAGAATACGACCTTGAAGACGATATCCAGCGCATGCGTGAACTAAGGGAATCTGAACGCTTAGGACCAAGTACAGGGTCCATTGTCGAAGAGGCTGCGAGCAGAGGAATTCCTTGGATAAGATTGAATAAATATTCGTTGTGCCAACTTGGGTATGGTGCCAATCAAAAACGTATTCAAGCGACGGTGACCAGTGAAACAAGTAGCATAGGTGTTGAGCTGGCCTGCGATAAAGAAGATACGAAATTCTTGTTAGAACAAGCCGAGGTAGAAGTACCTCGTGGTGATATTATCCGTCGTGAACGCAGTTTAGAAGAAGCATGTCGCTACGTTGGTTATCCGTTGGTGATAAAACCGGTTGATGGTAATCATGGTAGGGGTATCACTGTCGATATACAGAATTACGAAGACGCCCTTGAAGCCTTTGACAAGGCAAAGGAAAGCTCTAAAAGTGGTGCCATAATCGTTGAGAAATATATTGTAGGAGAAGATTATAGGCTATTGGTCATTAACAACGAATTGGTTGCTGCAGCTAAGAGAACACCAGCACATGTCATTGGCGATGGTAAATCTACCTTGCAAGAACTGGTGGATGAGGTGAATAAAGACCCTAGACGAGGATACGGACATGAAAATGTCTTGACGCAGATCACCATTAACGACTTAACGAAAACTATAATCAAGGATGCGGGTTATACTGTAGATTCTGTCATACCAGAAGGTGAGACGCTGATCTTGAAAGACACGGCTAACTTGAGTACTGGAGGGACAGCAGAAGATGTAACCGATATCCTCCATCCTGCGAATAAGTTCATGGCAGAACGCATCTCAAAGATCATAGACCTTGATATTTGTGGTATCGATGTAATGACAACCGATATTACCAAACCACTATCAGAAACGGGTGGTGCAGTCTTGGAAGTCAATGCTGGACCTGGATTCAGGATGCATTTAGCGCCTACTACAGGACTTCCAAGAAATGTGGCGGCACCTGTGATCGATAAATTGTTTCCTCAAAAAGGAGATACAGGTCGCATTCCTATCATAGCCGTTACAGGTACTAATGGGAAGACGACAACCTCAAGGCTTATAGCACATATAGCGAAAATGAAAGGCTATCGCGTCGGGTATACAACAAGTGATGGCGTCTATATCCAGAATAGGCTTTTAATGACTGGTGATTGCACTGGCCCTTCAAGTGCCGAATTCGTGCTTAAGGACCCTACTGTTAATTTCGCTGTTCTTGAATGCGCCAGAGGTGGCTTGCTTAGAGCAGGACTAGGATTCAAGCGATGCGATGTTGGCATCGTAACCAATGTAGCTGCAGATCACCTGGG
>JABDMQ010000047.1 GCA_013001365.1 Flavobacteriaceae bacterium | reverse complement strand
AGAAGTTGACTGTAAATTAGTTGAGTACAATGACCTTAACATTAACTGGGATCTTGGTAGTGCAACTTTGACTCCTGCTGCAAGAGCAGAGATCGATGCAAAATTATTACCAGTCCTAAAAGATGGTGTTTCTGTTGAGATTGCTTCACATACAGATTCAAGAGGATCGAAAGAAAGCAACAGGTCTTTATCTGAAAGAAGAGCTCAAGCTGTTTCTAACTACTTAATATCTAAAGGAATCAATTCTAGCCGTATCGTTTCTAACGGTTATGGTGAAGGAAGGTTGCTTAACAGATGTTCTGATGGTGTATCTTGTACCGAAAGAGAGCACAGAGAGAACAGAAGAACTCAGTTTAGAGTTATAAATCAATAATTAAGAATAAATTCCGTTCTTAATAAAGAAGCCTCACTTTAAGTGAGGCTTTTTTTATTTAAATGGGTTATCCATCCCAGGCGGAAGATCTGGCATACCTTCTTTTGCAACTGCCGCTAATTCTGCTTCATTAATACTAGTTGCTTTTGCAATAGCTTTATTTAAAGTAATAATCAAATAGTCTTCAAGTTCTTCTTTGTTTTCTAGTATCGAATCATCTATTACAATTGATTTAATCGTCCTGTTGGCAGTCAAGTTCACTTCTAATTTACCATCATGGCTCTGCTCATTTACAATAACTGTATCAAGGCGCTTCTTTGTTTCCTCTACTTTTTTCTGGGTTTCTTTTAATTTACCCATCATTCCCATTAGGTCTCCAAACATAATTTGTTCATTTAAGATTATTACAATGCAAAATTATTAAATTGCTTCACATGGTACAACATTGTATTATTAATGATTGTACTAATATTTAATACTAAACTTTAATACAATTCACCGAATTCTATATGCCGAAGCTAGCCCAAGTACCAGTCGCTAAGAAGAAAAAAAAGGAATTAAGGAAACATGGCGATTTAAGGATTGATAACTATTATTGGCTTAATGACCCTGAAAACCCTGATGTAATTGACTACTTAAAAAAAGAGAACGAGTATTTAGATAACATGATTGGTCATGCCAAGGATTTTCAAAATGCATTGTTCGAGGAAATGAAAGGTCGTATAAAGGAAGATGACTCTTCCGTTCCCTATAATTACAATGGTTATTGGTATATCACCAAATATGTTAAG
Source organism: Flavobacteriaceae bacterium (assembly GCA_013001365.1). Classification (GTDB taxonomy): domain Bacteria; phylum Bacteroidota; class Bacteroidia; order Flavobacteriales; family Flavobacteriaceae; genus JABABD01. The sequence goes on along the minus strand of JABDMQ010000047.1, from coordinate 6,983 downwards.
GGCAAGGACTATCCTATTTACTCAAGAAAAAAAGGAAGTTTGGAGGCAAAAGAAGAACTCCTCTTTGATTGTAACGAATTAGCTAAAGGTCATTCCTATTTTAAACTAGTGGGATTGAGTATAAGCCCAGACAACGAAAAAATTGCTTTTGGAATTGATACTGTTAGTAGAAGAAAATATACGATACAGGTCAAGAACTTAAAGACAGGAAAACTTTACGAAGAAGAAATGCTGAATACCACTGGTGGGTCGTCGTGGGCAAACGACAACAAGACCTTGTTTTACACGCGTAAAGATGAGAGAACCTTGAGATCGGACAAGATATACAAGCACAAACTTGGACATGATTCATCAAAGGATGTTGTTGTGTATCATGAAAAGGATGAGACATTTGGTACATATATATTCAAAACTAAATCCAAGAAGTATTTGGTAATAGGTAGCTTTAGTACCCTTTCGAACGAATATCGAATATTGGATGCAGATAGTCCAGATGGTAATTTCAAATTATTCCATAAAAGAGAGAGAAATCTTGAATATGATATAAGTCATTACGATGGCTATTTTTATATAGTCACGAATAGAGATGGTGCGACCAATTTCAAATTAATGAGAGCACCTGAAGATAATACCTCAAAAAACTACTGGGAGGAGATTATTCCGCATCGCAAAGATGTGCTCTTGGAAGGAATTACGATCTTCAAGGATTATTTGGTGATTTCAGAGAGAAAGAATGGATTAAATCAAATTCGGGTAAAGCCTTGGAACGAGAACAAACCTGAATATTACTTGCCTTTCGATAATGAAACCTATACAGCTTATCCAACGGTAAATGTTGACTTTGACTCCGATATCCTAAGATACGCCTATAACTCATTGACCACGCCTTCTTCAGTGATAGATTTCAATATGACAGACCGCACCTTGGAAATAAAGAAGGAGCAAGAGGTTCTTGGAGGTAAATTCAAGAAAGAAAACTATGTTTCAGAACGCGTATGGGCAACTGCTCAAGATGGTACAAAAGTGCCAATTTCAATGGTTTATAGAAAAGGTCTCAAGAAAGATAGCACAGCGCCTCTATTACTTTATGCTTATGGCTCTTATGGAGTGACCATAGACCCCTCATTTTCAAGTATTCGCCTTAGTCTGCTCGATAGAGGGTTCATCTTTGCAATTGCACATATTAGAGGAGGTCAATATCTAGGTCGACCTTGGTATGAGAATGGCAAATTGCTGGACAAGAAAAATACCTTTACAGATTTTATAGACTGTTCGCGTTTCTTGATTGAAAAAAAGTATACTTCCGCTAATCATTTATATGCTATGGGTGGCAGTGCTGGTGGCTTGTTAATGGGAGCCATAGCAAATATGTCTCCTGAATTGTACAATGGAATTATTGGAGCTGTACCATTTGTAGATGTGGTAACTACAATGCTAGATGACAGCATACCTTTAACCACAGGAGAATATGACGAATGGGGGAATCCTAAAAAGAAAGAATACTATGAATACATGAAGTCATATTCTCCATACGATAATGTAAAATCTCAAGAATATCCCAATATGCTTATAACTACTGGGTTACATGATTCTCAGGTTCAATATTGGGAACCAGCAAAATGGGTGGCGAAGCTACGATCGTTAAAAACGGATTCTAATTTATTATTGCTTCGAACCAATATGGATACTGGCCATGGAGGTGCTTCGGGTCGTTTTGAAGCACTAAGAGAAGATGCCGAAGAATATGCCTTCCTCTTCTATTTAGAAGGAATCACAGAGTAATTAGAAAAATTACCTTATTTTTGCGTGGTTTTGGGATAAAAACGATTGTGGATCGTATTAAGATTTTATGAAAAAAGACCTTAACGTGTTTAATAATGTGCTTGAGCTTATTGGCGAAACACCTCTTATAAAACTTAATAATATAACCTCCGAATTCAAGGGGAATTACTACGCTAAAGTTGAGGCCTTTAATCCAGGTCATTCTTCAAAAGATAGGATAGCACTTCACATTATTGAGGAAGCTGAGAAAAAGGGCATATTAAAACCAGGAGATACAATAATTGAAACCACATCTGGCAATACAGGATTCAGTATTGCAATGGTGAGTATCATCAAAGGTTATGATTGTATTCTAGCAGTGAGCTCTAAATCGTCTGGTGATAAGATCGATATGCTAAAATCCATGGGAGCTAAGGTTTATGTTTGCCCTGCACATGTCAGTGCAGACGACCCAAGGTCCTATTATCAGGTTGCGAAGCGATTGCATGAAGAGATAAAAGGTTCAGTTTACATCAATCAATATTTTAACGAGCTCAATATTGATGCACATTACGATACTACAGGTCCAGAGATCTGGAATCAAACAGAAGGCAAGATCACGCATCTGGTTGCATGCAGTGGTACTGGAGGTACTATTTCTGGAACTGCTAAGTTCTTAAAGGAAAAAAACCCGAACATCAAGATTATGGGTGTCGATGCTTATGGTTCGGTACTCAAGAAATATCATGAGACCAAAGAATTCGATGAAAAAGAAATATATCCTTACAGAATTGAAGGATTGGGCAAGAACTTGATTCCTACTGCTACGGATTTCGAAATCATCGATGAATTTGTTAAGGTAACAGATGAGGAAAGTGCGCATTCAGCGAGGGAAATAGCTATGACAGAGGGATTGTTTGTAGGATATACGAGCGGAGCCGCCATACAAGCAATAAAGCAGCTAGATTCAGAAAACAGATTCGATGAAAACGATCTTATAGTTGTAATTTTTCCTGATCATGGCTCGAGATATATGAGTAAGGTATATAGCGATAAATGGATGAGTGAACAGGGCTTTTTCGATGCAAAGAACGAAGAAACCACCTCGCTTATTCAATACATAAAATAGATTTACCTTATACATGATTGATTTATAGCATTTTAGAGCTATTTGTTAATCATTTTTTTGTTTCAGGTTATCAACAATAGTGCATAAAAATATTGTGCAGTACTAACATTAATAGCTAACTTTGCGCTATCTAACAATAAACTAATGAAGGATTTATTTGATAAAATCTACAAAGACAAAGGCCCTTTAGGTAAATGGGCATCTCAAGCGGAGGGGTATTTTGTATTCCCAAAACTAGAAGGTGAGATAGCCAACCGAATGAAATTCCGTGGAAAAGATGTTATTACATGGAGTATTAATGACTACTTAGGATTGGCCAATCATCCTGAGGTAAGAAAGGTAGATGCAGAAGCTGCCAAACAGCATGGTTCTGCTTACCCAATGGGAGCAAGGATGATGTCAGGCCATACTTATCTGCACGAGCAATTAGAAAAGGAATTGGCTGCTTTTGTTAACAAAGAAGCTGCATATTTGCTGAATTTCGGTTATCAAGGAATGGTGTCTACTGTAGATGCTTTGGTCAGCAAGAACGATATTATAGTATATGATGTCGATTCTCATGCCTGCATCATCGATGGAGTAAGATTGCATATGGGTAAACGTTTTACCTTTAAGCATAATGATATGGAGAGCTTGGAAAAGAATTTGGATCGTGCATCCAAAATGGCAGAACAGACAGGTGGTGGTATTCTTGTTATTTCTGAAGGAGTTTTCGGAATGCGTGGTGAACAAGGTAAATTGAAGGAAATAGTAGCGCTAAAGAAAAAGTATAATTTCAGGTTATTTGTAGATGATGCACACGGATTTGGTACTTTGGGCAAAACAGGTGCTGGAACAGGAGAGGAGCAAGGAATACAAGATGAAATTGATGTTTACTTTGCCACCTTCGCAAAATCAATGGCAAGTACAGGTGCTTTCATAGCTGCAGATCAAGAAATTATCGATTACCTTAAATACAACCTGCGTTCTCAGATGTTCGCAAAGTCATTGCAAATGCAATTGGTCGTTGGGGCATTGAAACGTCTTGAAATGCTGCGTACGATGCCAGAATTAAAAGAGAATCTATGGACGATTGTCAATGCCTTACAGTCTGGATTAAAAGATCATGGGTTCGATATTGGTAATACGAGTAGCTGTGTAACACCAGTATACCTAAAAGGAAGTATTCCAGAAGCCATGGCCTTGGTCAAGGACCTTAGGGAGAATTATGGAATTTTCTGCTCTATTGTAGTATATCCTGTAATTCCTAAGGGAATGATTCTTTTAAGATTAATACCAACCGCATCTCACACATTGGAAGATGTTGAAGAAACCTTAAATGCATTTGATGCAATAAGGGACCGACTGGAAAATGGTACTTACAAGCGTCTATCTGCAGCAGTTAGTGCAGCAATGGGTGATTAGTTTCACAGGATTTAAGATAAATATTAATAAGCCATTTGTTAATGGCTTTTTTTATTCTAGGTCCTTTCTATAAGTATTCCTAGTAATGTAAATTTCAGGGTCGAAATCTTTCCATATTTTATGAATGGCATGATTATCTATTAATTCTGGGGTTCTATAGCAGGTCTTTATGCCTTTTTTAGTGAAAGTCTCGTAATATTCATTGAAGATAATTGCCGTTACCCCTTTGTTCTGGTAGTCAGGATGCACGCCAATTAGGTAAAACGTCACATTCTTGCTATGTTTCTTGGCATGCAGTAAATGCTTAAAGCCGAAAGGGAAAAGCTTTCCTTTGGCTTTTTGCAATGCACGGCCAAATGAAGGCATAACTATGGCAAAGGCAACTAGGTTATCGTCTTTGTCCAATACGAATTTTATGTATTCAGGATTAATAAAGGAAATATACTTTTTCTTGAAATAATCTTTCTGGATATCTGTAATGGCAACAAAGGAGGATAAAGAAGAATATGATTCATTGAAAAGGTCGAACATTTTATCCGCATATGGCATGACATCCTTGGTTCTTGTAAAATTCAACTCCTTTAGCTGATAACGCTTCTTTATTAATTCTTGGACTCGTTTAAAGAACTCTGGTTTTACATTCGAGAATGGAAATTTATTTTCCAAATATGTCTTTTCAACCGTCATTCCATAATTCTCATAATGCTTTGAATAATATGGATGATTGTACCAAGTTATCATTCTGCCAATATGATCGAACCCTTCAATCATTACGCCAACCTTGTCTAAATTCGAGAAACCTACAGGCCCTTCAGCATATTCAAGTCCATGGTCCTGACCAATTTCCATGACCTTGTCCAGCAATGCCTCGGAAACTTTAAAGTCATCAACAAAATCAAACCAGCCAAAACGCATCTTCTTCTGTTTTTGTTGTTTGATCTCGATCCAATTAACAATAGCAGCTACGCGACCAACGATTTCACCATTGCTATATGCCAAGAAGAAATTAGCATTGGCATCATTGAAGATAGGATTCTTCTTTTTATTGAACGTGGTCAATTCTTGATTGATGATAGGAGGAACCCAATATTGTGAGTCCTTGTAAAGAGAAAAAGGGAACTTAACAAAAGCCTTCAGGTCTTTTTTTGTTAGCGCTTCTCTAATTTCGATCATAGGCGTCGATATAATGAACTAAAATACAATTGTTCTAATTCTTCTTTCTTGTTTTGGCCTGCTTTCTTTGTTTTTTTGCCATGTCATTCTTTGGTTTCTTATCCTCATGGAAATCCAATCTGTAAGAAGCCCCAAAATTAACGCTGAAAACTGAAGGAGTATCCTTTGCGTTGAAAGTAAGGGCAGTATCTAATTGAAAATCCTTGCCAAAAAGATATGCTCCACCCAACCTAAAAAGATTGTCTGCATAAAAATCACTTTTAATGCCCTGTGTTTCACCAAAAACAACCAATTTTTGGTTAATTGATTTTGTAATGGTTACAAGATATTCGTATTCAGGAAAATCAGTGCCTATCCTGTCAGCGACTAGATTTATGACCATGACCCATCCGCTAGCGAAATTATTCTGAGAAGCTATCATTACTTTTGGACTAATGCCTTCGACATCCGGAGCTGTATACGGATTTTCTTTAGTGTCAAAGTTAACACCTGCATAAACAGCAACTGCTGGAATCAAGGATTTCCATTTGAATGCTCTATTCGCCCGCCAACTATAAAGATTCGGTTTTTCTTCACCAGCATTTTTATAAGGATCGTAAACTAAATATTTAACGCCAATTGCATTCCTCTTGAAATTGCTCCTTTTGTCCTCTTGTGAGATTGCCGAACGATTGTCGGTAAACGTATCGTTTTGATAGGTTCCTTCAAGATTCAGTTCTAGCTGTTCGAATAAAAACCCATAACGAAGTGCATAATCAATACCGAAACCGGACACTTCATATCTCAATGGTGTATGCTCTTCATTTAGAATATAAGGACCAGCTTCAAACTGCACCACGTTTGTTCCAACGGAAAAAGCACTTCTTGAGACACCTGGTCTATTAGAGTTTATTACCTCTGTATACTGTGCAAGACAATTGCCATGTAAAATGGTTAGTAAAAAAACAAACAGTAAGGATTTATAGGTGTTCATATGGCTCTGATTAGTTTCAAATATAGATGAATTTATAATTTTTTTCACACATGAGAACGTTTTTTAGGCAATAAGAATTGTATTTTTGAATAAACAATTAATTTAATGTATCAATACGCTTCCATACCAGGATTTATCAGGACTTTACTGATCATTCTGCTGATATATTACGGAATTAAAGTCCTAACACGATTGTTTGCACCTTATTTAATGCGTTACGTTTCCAAGAAAGCAGGGCAAAGATTCGAACAACAATTTGGTCAATACCAACGTCCTCCAGAAACAACTTCTAAAGAAGGAGATGTCACTATCGATAGTACTCCTGAAAAGACCAAATCGTCCAAAGACGATGTTGGCGAATATGTAGATTTTGAAGAGGTCGACTAACAATTAAGCAACATGAAAATAGGTATGTTGAGATGTTTTCTTAGTTTTAGGTCATAAACCGATCAAACAACATTAATACATGACACCATTCGCCAAGAAACTCCTACCTCATATTTTAGTATTGGGAGTATTCTTGATTTGTTCCTTGGTATATTT
>JABDMQ010000015.1 GCA_013001365.1 Flavobacteriaceae bacterium | reverse complement strand
ACGTACATGACCAAAAAAAGTACCGAAAAAACAATTGCTGTTTTCATCAAATTTTCATGGAGCGTTCTTTTTCCGTTCTTTATTGCCCAAAGAGCAATCAACAGCAGGATTGCAGTCATGGCATTTATAGAGGCATAAATTGGAGGCAGGAATGACAATGGCTTTACATTAGGAATTTTTACCCCAAACAAAACAGCTACAACCAAAGGAATTGCGACAGATAAAATCCATATCCATTTGTTATATTTTTTCTCTCTTGCTATTTCCTCTGCTCTGCTCATTGTTCTTTCAATAGTTTGGCTATATCTTCTTTCAATAAACTTATCTCCTCCTCTTCACCATCTTCGTTGACCCTTTGATTTTCAGTAATGGTCCCTCTATAGTAAACCTTTGGATTGCCAAAATCGTCTTTTCTGCTCCGGAAAAATCCCTTCTTATCGATAAGTGCAAAATATCCTGAATGCTCAAAACCCCCTTCAGCATCTGCATCTATAGCTGCATATAAATTAAATCCTGAATTTGCCAACGAATAGATCTGTTCTTCTTTTCCAGTCATTAAATGCCAATTGGGATTAGAAATACCATAATTGTCTGCATATTCCTTCAGTATTTCAACCGTGTCATATTCTGGATTGATCGTGAAAGAAGCCACACCAAAATCCTCGAAATTCTTGAATTGTTCTTGAATTTGAACCAAGTTTGTATTCATTATTGGGCAAATAGTAGGGCATGTGGTAAAAAAGAATTCTGCGACAAAGACCTTATCTTTATAATCGTCCTGGGTTATAATTACTCCATTTTGATTCGTAAACTCAAAGTCTGGAACTTTCTTGGGCTCTCCGTTTATTATAATGAATGCCAGATCACTTAAATCTCCTTGCTCTTCTGTTTGGCTAAGTCTATTCTTCTTGGTAATTTCATCATTGCTTATACGATCAACAATTCTTGGAACGAAAATAATCCCAAATACCAGGATAATGAACGAAATTCCTATATATGAATAATTAGTCTTCTTCATTTGATTCTATTAGATCTTCCGCTCTTCTTGATGAGGAGTCGAAGTTGCCTTTACGTTTCTGCCTGTATTCAGTGAATAAAACCCGCATATCATCACTCATCTTGTTTTTTAATACATCAACACTAATGCAATCATAACCCCGTAGTTGATATGGCGGAAATTCTTTTTCTATTTCTTTATCTGATCGGTCGTCCAATCGCCCTCTCAAGTTTCTGTCTTTATCGATAATATGAACTATATCTGAGGCAAAATCTTCATTAAGACTTGTTTTTAGCCCAAGACTTTCATGCACCTTTAAGATGTCCTTGGGATTAGCATAAACGAATTTCCAATATTTAAGGTCGTCGTATTTTCCTATTTCATCTTTCAATCTTTGTACCTCTTCATTAACACCATATGGTACCAACGAAACTATCTGGAATCTTTTGAATCCCTTGAACTTGCCATAGATCATCTGGCTCAAATTAAGGACTGCAGTACTTTGGTCCATGGGCCTTGCACCTAGGAAATTCAGTACAGTTATATTGTCCTTAAAGGTTATTTCTTGCGTTGAATCGTTCTTAAATGCTTGAAGTTCACCAACCTGTTCTTGAACAGTATCCAAAACATTATAGTTGTGTTTAGCAGGATATAGGAACAATAAAAATATAACAGGTAGGAAGAACAGGATTCCTAATACAACATTCTTTTTAACGGCTTTGATTTGCATGGTGCAAAAATAAAAAAAGGCGAATTGAAAATCGCCTTTTTAATATTCTTTAACTCCTTAGAAGTCTCGCTTTATAAAACCGGAATCGTAAATCCTTTCTATATACCCTCCTTCTTGCAACAAAATAAAGATCAAGTAGCATATCAAGAATACAGCAGTCCATACTACCATTCGTCTTAAACCTGGTGTTTCATCCCTCATGTGCATGAAATCCCAAGTAATATAATAGGCTTTTACAAGCGTAAGGATTATGAAGATCCAGTTAAGGGCCTTCATGCCCAATACTTTGCTCATTAGTGCTTCTGGCTTGTAGATACCTAATATTACCTCTACTGCCGTAACGATAGTAAGCAACACAAGAACTCCCCATATCTTTGAAGTGTTCGACTTGAACTTAATTAAACCTCTTAATATTTCTAATTTATGTGCTTCTGCCATTTCCTATAACTAAATTCCTTTTAAACAAGATAGAAGAAGGTAAATACAAATACCCAAACTAAATCTACAAAGTGCCAATATAATCCTACCTTTTCAACCATTTCATAACTTCCCCTTCTTTCATAGGTTCCTAATATGACATTGAAAAATATAATGATATTTATAACAACTCCCGAGAATACGTGAAACCCATGGAATCCCGTAATGAAGAAGAAGAAATCAGCGAACAGATTGGTGCCGTATTCGTTGATTACCAAATTGGCACCACTAACTACTTGCTTACCGTTGTTCTTTATCATGTCGATACTTTCAGTACGTGACAGTACGGTTTTCTCTCCAGCTTCATTTATTATTTGCGTACGAGCTATTATGTTACTGTTAGCCTGTAGTCCTTGCAATACATCGTTTTCCGTGATTTCTTCGAGCGCCTTTTCTTCTGAATACCAAATTCCGCTCTTGCGTTCATGACGTGTTCTATCGGATTCTGTAGCCGTGGCAAAATCTGCTATAG
>JABDMQ010000007.1 GCA_013001365.1 Flavobacteriaceae bacterium | reverse complement strand
TCCCTGGAGTGATCTATTCCAATCAAATTGATGTTTGGAAAAGTTTATGCCCAGATCCTAATCTTTTATTCGATCTGGAAGAACTGAAAGGCAGAAGAACAATTTCACAATCGGACTTATTAAGCTTTCGCAAAAAGCATCTCGGTAAAGGCATGAGTCTTCAATATGATACACCGCTGAATATCGTTCGAGGTTCTAACCAGTACTTGATCGATGAATTTGGACAAAAATACCTCGATACGGTCAATAACGTTTCACACGTTGGCCATGAACATCATGCTATTGTTAGGGCTGGTCAAGAACAAATGGCCTTGTTAAATACAAATACACGCTATCTTAACCAAAGGATAAATGATCTAGCTAAAGAGCTTCAAGAAACATTACCAAAGGAATTAAACGTCTTCCATTTCGTGAATTCTGGTAGCGAGGCCAATGAGCTAGCCATAAGGATGATCAGAACAGCAACTGGACAAAAAGATATGATTGTATCTCAAGTAGGATATCATGGCAATACGAATATGTGTGTAGATATTAGCTCGTACAAATTCGATGGTAAAGGTGGTAATGGCGCACCTGATCATATACATGTTTTCTCTATTCCTGATTCGTTCAGAGGAAAATTTAGAGGTGATGATACCTGTGATGACTATGTCAAAGAAGTTGAAAAACAGATTGACTCTGTTCGTGATAAAAATCGAAACGTAGGCGGGTTTATTATTGAACCGATAATAAGTTGTGGAGGTCAAATTGAATTACCGAAAGGATTTCTTAAAAAAGCATATGAAAGTATACGAGAAGTTGGTGGATTATGTATTTCTGACGAGGTTCAAACAGGTTGTGGAAGACTAGGAAAGACCTTCTGGGGCTTTCAACTTCATGATGTCATTCCAGATATAGTTACTATCGGCAAGCCGTTAGGCAATGGGCATCCAGTAGCAGCTGTTGTCTGCACGCAAGAGGTAGCCAATAAATTCGCTAATGGCATGGAATATTTCAACACGTTTGGTGGCAATCCTGTTTCTTGTGCTATAGCTACTGAAGTCCTGAGAACGATTAAAAGAGAATCGTTACAGGAAAATGCACTGATAGTAGGTGCGTTCTTGAAATCTGAATTGAAGAAGCTTTCGGTTGAATTCCCAATTATTGGTCATGTAAGGGGCCAGGGATTATTTCTTGGAATTGAAATGGTTGATTCTGAATTGAATCCCTTGGAAAAACAGACCACCTATCTCATTAACAGGATGAAGGACCATAGCATACTGATGAGCTCGGATGGACCTGACCACAACGTTATAAAAATCAAGCCTCCATTAGTATTCACTAAGGATAATGCTGAAGAACTAATTTTCTATTTGAGAAAGATATTGTCAGAAGACTTCATGACCTTATATTCAAATTAATCATGGAATACACCGTAAGAAAAGCAGTCTTGAAAGATTTACCTAAGCTTTTAGAGTTCGAGCAAGGACTCATCGAAGTTGAACGTCCAATGGACCCAACGATCAAAGAAGGGAATATTAGCTATTATGATATTGGCTTATTGATAACTAATGAGGATTCTGATGTCTTCGTAGTAGAAATAAATGGAGAAATCTTGGCTTCTGGCTATGCCAAGATAATTGATGACCGTAAATATTTAAAGCATGACAAACAAGGATATCTCGGATTTATGTTCGTTCCTTTAGAACATAGAGGAAAAGGACTGAATCAGCTTATTATAAATGAACTAAAACAATGGTGTAAAAAGCGCGGAATTCATGAGCTGAGATTGGACGTCTATGACGATAATCGGTCAGCCATTAGAGCCTACGAAAAAGCAGGATTCAAGAAACATCTTATAAACATGCGCCTGGATATTGAAGATTAAACCTAGAATTTGCGATCAGGATGAAACCCATCTAAGGACAAGGAAGGTTTATGCTCAGAGATTAATTCGGAAACCAATTTACCTGTTGCGGTACCCATACTCCATCCCATCATTGCGTGACCAGCCGCAATTGTAAGGTTCTCACATTTACTCGATTTTCCGATGTAAGGCAAGCCATCTGGGGATACTGGCCTTAGACCACAGGCAGCATTGTCTTTTTCTTCTTGGTTCAATCGAATATTGGGATAATACCTCGTCGCTGCATTAGCTATGGCCTCAACCCTAACTCGGTTTATATTATGATTTATTCCTGCTATTTCCATAGTGCCGGCAAAGCGCGTGAAGCCATTCATAGGTGTTACAGCAGCCTTCGCTTCAGCAAGAATTGCAGGAATAGTAATTCCTGTAGGTCGCTCGGTGTTTATTCGATACCCCTTACCGGCTTGTAAAAGTAATTTCAGCCCTAGTTTCTTGCTTAAAAGACCACTCCATGAACCAGCGGCAAGTACAAATTCGTCAGCAGTGTGATGCTGTTTGTTAGTTTTAATATCGGAAATCTTCCTATTGGCCAAAGAAATGTCCTCGACAGCCTCATTAAGACAGAAATTTACGCCAACCTTCTTTAAATGCGCTTTCATCTCCTGCATGAATTCCTGAGGTGTAGAATGGTGGTCGCATTTAAAATAAACAGCGCCAATTGCATTGATTTCAACGTTGGGTTCCAATTCCTTAATTTGAGTCGGACTTACTTCCCATGCTTCTAAGCCTAGTTCCTGTGCCATTTCTGCCATTTTCATTTCTTCCTCCAACATATGTTCCGTCTGGCATAACATGAATAACCCTTTTTTATCGTAGTGATATGTAAAATCATCCCCTTGTTTGATCTCATCATACAATCCTTGGCTAAGAACAGAAATATCGCGTATTATTGGTGCTGCTTTCTTAACATGTTTATCCGTACAAGACTTGTTGAAAGCCGAAGACCATTTTAGGAAATCAGGGTCCAACCGCGGTTTGATATACAATGGACTTGATTTATCAAACATCCATTTTATACCTTGTTTCATTACCCCTGGTGCAGATAACGGAATGATGTGACTCGGCGATAAATACCCTGCATTAACATAAGAAGCCCCGCCATCCATATTCGATTTGTCAATAACAGTGACTTGATGCCCCTCCTTATTCAAGTAATAAGCAGAGCATAGCCCTATGATCCCGCCTCCTATGATAATTACATTCTTACTCATATCATATTACCTGAAAACCATGTGCATAGGGATCATCTGCAGGATCTATGGTAATTGTATTATGACCATAGATCTTTGCCCAACCTTTTATGCTTGGAATTATTGCTGGTTTATGGTTTAATGTCGTTTCATTCTCGATCCTGCCAATGAATTTACTTCCTATATAACTTTCGTGGATATAATCCTCTCCAATCTTCAGTTTGCCCTTCGCATGTAACTGTGCCATCCGCGCTGATGTACCTGTTCCGCAAGGGCTTCTATCTATTGCCTTGTCGCCATAGAAAACCGCGTTCCTTCCGGAGGAGCCTGGATCCAATGTATTTCCGGTCCATAACATATGCGAAACATCTCGGATGGTTTCATTCTCAGGGTGTATGAATTCATTTGGATATTTCTCATT
>JABDMQ010000345.1 GCA_013001365.1 Flavobacteriaceae bacterium | reverse complement strand
GTATTTCCTTATTGATTATGGTAGGTATTATTGCAACTCTGCCACAGTCTTTTGTTCAGGAGTTTACCTCGAGAGTTACAGAAAACAATGGTGGACCAATGTTGATATTGATCGAACTGATCGTTTGGTTCGTAATTATATTGGCTTCGGTCATGCTGGTTATGGCAGTGCGAAAGATTGCTGTGCAATACGCTAGGCGTACCCAATCTGGTGGTTATGAGAAGAATGTTTTTGGCTCGCGCCAATTCTTACCATTAAAGCTGAATGCCTCTGGTGTAATGCCAATAATTTTTGCACAAGCTATCATGTTCGTGCCTAGTTTAATTGGCAACTCATTAAGCAATACAAGTGTAGGTGCTTGGATGCAGACTGCATTCTCTGACATTTTTGGATTATGGTACAATATCGTGTTCGCATTGTTGATTATAGTTTTCACTTATTTCTATACGGCGATAACGGTACCGACAAATAAAATGGCAGATGACCTTAAACGAAGTGGAGGATTTATACCTGGTATTCGCCCTGGTTCTGAAACGTCAGAATATTTGGATAAAATCATGTCCCAAATAACATTGCCAGGTTCCATATTCTTGGCCTTGATAGCGGTTTTTCCTGCTATTATTGTTAAGCTGATGGGAATTCAGCAAGGTTGGGCATTGTTCTTTGGAGGTACATCTTTACTGATCATGGTTGGTGTAGCGATAGATACCATGCAGCAGATCAATTCATATTTATTGAACAAACACTATGATGGATTGATGAAAACCGGAAAGAATAGAAAAGCAGCAATATAATATATGGCAAAGCAAGCAGCAATAGAACAAGACGGAACAATTATAGAAGCATTATCCAATGCCATGTTTCGTGTAGAATTAGAGAATGGTCACATAGTGACAGCACATATTTCTGGTAAAATGCGAATGCATTATATCAAGTTATTACCTGGTGACAAGGTAAAATTAGAGATGAGTCCTTACGATTTAACTAAGGCTCGAATAACATATAGATACTAAGAACAGATGAAAGTAAGAGCATCAGTTAAGAAAAGAAGTGCAGATTGTAAGATCGTGCGCAGAAAAGGTAGACTTTACGTAATTAACAAAAAGAATCCTAGATTCAAACAAAGACAAGGATAAGCTATGGCAAGAATTGCAGGTGTAGATATACCAAAACAGAAAAGAGGCGCTATTTCCCTAACATATATTTATGGAATTGGTAGGAGTCGCGCTAAAAAGATCTTGGCTACTGCTAAGGTTGATGAAAACACTAAAGTCCAGGATTGGACCGATGATGACATCAATAAGATTCGTGATGCCGTGTCGACGTTCAAGATTGAAGGAGAATTGCGTTCTGAAACTCAGTTGAACATCAAGCGATTAATGGATATTGGATGTTATAGAGGAATACGCCATAGAGCAGGACTTCCTTTAAGAGGACAGAGAACCAAGAATAACTCAAGAACAAGAAAAGGTAGAAGAAAAACAGTTGCTAACAAGAAAAAGGTAACTAAATAATAAGTAGTATGGCAAAGTCAAGTACTAAAAAACGTAAAGTCATAGTAGAATCTGTTGGAGAAGCACACGTAACTGCTTCGTTCAATAATATCATTATTTCCTTGACCAATAAAAAAGGTGATGTGATATCTTGGTCCTCTGCAGGTAAAATGGGCTTTAGGGGTTCAAAGAAAAACACGCCTTATGCAGCTCAATTAGCTGCAGAGGATGCAGCTGGAGTAGCATTGGAAGCGGGTTTAAAAAAGGTAAAGGTTTATGTGAAAGGACCAGGTAATGGTAGAGAATCTGCGATTAGGTCCATTCATAATGCAGGAATAGAGGTAACAGAGATAATTGATGTTACACCGTTGCCACATAATGGATGTAGACCACCAAAGAGAAGAAGAGTTTAATAGTAATCATAATAAGTATAACCAAAGAGAGGTAACCGTTCATCGAAGGATTAAATTTAAGACCTTAATTCATGATCACTCTCAAAATAACAAACTAAATGGCAAGATATACTGGTCCTAAAACTAAAATAGCAAGAAAATTCGGAGAAGCTATTTTTGGAGATGATAAGGCTTTTGATAAAAGAAACTATCCTCCAGGTCAACACGGGAACAATAGAAGAAGAGGCAAGAAGTCCGAATATGCAATGCAATTAATGGAGAAGCAGAAAGCAAAGTATACTTATGGTATACTTGAGCGACAATTCAGGAATCTCTTCAAGAAAGCAACTGCAGCACAAGGAATTACCGGCGAGGTTTTACTTCAGCTTTGTGAATCACGATTAGACAATGTGGTTTTCAGAATGGGAATTTCACCTTCAAGAAGTGGTGCTAGGCAATTGGTGTCTCATAGGCACATTACGGTTAACGGAAATGTGGTAAACATTCCGTCTTACCAATTAAAGCCAGGAGATGTTGTTGCTGTAAGGCAAAAATCAAAATCTTTAGAAGCTATAGACAGAGCTTTGGCAAATGCTAATCACGTTTACGAATGGATAACTTGGAATGATGACACTAAGGAAGGAACATATGTATCTGTTCCAGCAAGATTGCAAATTCCTGAAAACATCAACGAGCAATTCATCGTCGAACTATACTCTAAATAATAAACTAATCATATTGGTATTTAGCCAAAGGGTTTATTGGCCTTCTTCAAACTGATAGACCGCGCAACTAAATAACAATTAAAACGAAGAAAAACATGGCAGTATTAAATTTTCAGAAGCCCGATAAAGTAATCATGATCGATTCCAGCGATTTCGAAGGAAAATTCGAATTCAGACCTTTGGAACCGGGATATGGATTAACAGTTGGCAATGCACTAAGAAGAGTATTATTGTCCTCATTGGAAGGATTCGCAATCACCTCGGTAAGAATAGAAGGTGTTGACCACGAATTTTCTACAATTGCAGGTGTTGTCGAGGATGTTACTGAGATGATATTGAACTTGAAACAGATCAATTTCAAGAGACAGATCGATGAAGTTGATAACGAAACGGTTACTATTTCTATTTCTGGACAAGATAAAATCGTAGCTGGGGATTTTCAGAAATTCATATCAGGATTTCAAGTGTTGAATTCTGAATTGGTAATCTGTAATATGGACCCAAAGGTGTCTATTAGTATGGAGATTACAATAGAAAAGGGTAGAGGTTATGTACCTGCAGAAGAGAACAAGAAATCGTCTGCTGCAATGGGAACTATTTTTACCGATTCTATTTTCACGCCTATAAAGAATGTGAAATACAGCATTGAAAATCATCGTGTAGAACAGAAAACGGATTACGAAAAATTGATATTCGAAATTCAGACGGATGGATCGATAAATCCTCAGGACGCATTGACAGAAGCAGCAAAGACATTGATTCACCATTTCATGTTATTCTCGGACGAGAGAATAACACTCGAAGCAGATGTTATTGCCCAAACTGAGTCTTACGATGAAGAATCTTTGCACATGAGACAGTTACTTAAGACCAAACTAGTTGATATGGATCTTTCTGTACGAGCCTTGAATTGTTTGAAGGCAGCAGAAGTTGATACGCTAGGGGATTTAGTATCATTCAATAAAAATGACTTAATGAAATTCAGGAACTTTGGTAAAAAATCACTTACAGAGCTAGAAGAACTAGTGA
>JABDMQ010000303.1 GCA_013001365.1 Flavobacteriaceae bacterium | reverse complement strand
CCTCCAGATGTAAAAACGATTTCAGATGCCGAGACATTCAGGTACTTTGCTATGGTCTTACGTGCATTCTCAACAATGGCCTTTGCAGTGCGTCCAAACCCATGTGTAGAAGAGGCATTACCATAAGATTCCCTCATTACTGTGGTCATCTTGTCAATAACTTCCTCTCTAAGTTGCGTCGTTGCAGCACTATCAAAATATACCGTTTTCATAAAGTATTAGATGATTATGAATGGCAAAAATAGAAGAAATAAAATTATTTTCTTGCGGTGTCGTTATAATTTGACTTTTACATTACTTTTGTTCAAAATAACGACTTACCATGCGTAAAATCTTTACTGTTGTTTTTTGCATTGCCCTTTTAGGTTGCAGTGATGGAGATATCATCACCGTTGAATTGGATTTCGATGATACGTTTGATCAATGTGGCGAACTAGTATTCTACAAAACTAAACAGGATCCTTCTGAATCTCTTTCAATTGAATTGAATTTTAGCAATATCAATAGTTTTTTAAATGTAGACGATGATGGCATTTATATGAGTGGAGAATTACCGGTTACTTTCAACTATCGTACTTACGATGCAACATTGCCCAATAACTATTTCTGCAGCGATGTTCCCTCTTCAGCTGTAACCATTTTAAGTGATGAAGAAAGCTCAGATAGTACAGCAATCGTATCTACTTTACTGATTGAAGATGATAATGATGGTATTTCTGCCAGTAATGAAGATATTGATGGAGATGGTAATCTTGACAACGATGATACAGATGGTGATGGACTTCCTAATTACCTTGATTTTGATGATGACGGTGACAATGTTCCAACGGTAAGTGAAAACCCAGACCCAAATAACGATGGCGTCTTAAGTGATGCCCAGGATACAGACAATGATGGCATACCGGATTACTTGGACAGTGACGATGATGGTGATGGTGTATTGACTCGAGACGAAGAGTTCAGTTCTGCTGACCAAAACCCTACCAATGATATCGACAACGCATCAATAGGACCAGATTACCTAAACGATCTGTTTTCGGAAAGTGTTCCAGCAACTGCATTTAGAGTACATAACATCCAGCAAACTTTTATAATTAGTTGTACGGTGAGTAATATTCAATTAAGCAATCTTACTCAGCAGACACTGGATTTTGGTCAGTTATCACCCAATCAGACTGACTCCAGGACAGTGACTCCTGATTTCAACTAGTTTTCTTGTTCTTAAAAATTCTAACCTCGGTAGCGCCAATGCCATATTTTTGGTAATTGGCGTCATAAAACGATACATTGTCGTATCTGCCAAAAAGATATTCCAATTCTAATTTCAAGACACCTTCACCAACACCATGGATAAAGACTATTTTTGGTATACGTTTCTTGATGGCAAATTCCAATTGTCTTCTTGCCGTATCCAGCTGTAAGTTCAACATATCATGATTGCTCATGCCCTTTGTAGTATCAATCAGTTGATGGATATGCAAGTCTACCTCCATTGCAGGCTGTTCGCGTTCTTTCTTTTTGGGGGTGGCTTTTGGTCTTTTTTTGGTTGAATCCTTTTCAGAAATTACTTCTGTTAAAGACCTTTTAGAAAATATTTGATTTTTTAGTTCAGAATTGGTCTTCACAAGCTCGTTAGCCTTGTATTCCATTTCAAAACCATCAGATGTTTCAATTATTATATCGATTCCACTAACTTTTAATACGATACCGTACACATCATCGTCAAGCACAGCTACTTTATCACCAACATCAATCATCTTCTTTTTCCGTTTTAACAAAGCCATCTGGCCCTTTTGGCTTGTCACTGATATTTCTCGATATTCGATAAATACCAAGCATTAAGAGTACTATTCCTCCAACAAGAACAAACGTGTCCTGCTGTTCGCCGGCCTGAGCATAAATAGCTACTATTGCACCAATGATGATCAATAAATAGTTCAGTTGTTTACTAAAAGACTTCATGGACATTAAATATTTTACAAGTTTAATAAAAATAGCTTCCGAATACCTTAAAAGTAATTGGAATTCCTAAATTTGTTTATGCTCATGCTAAGTCTTCTTGGTTCTTTAGACAAATACATGCTTCCTTGTTTAAGCAAGAAATTCTTGGGGTTGGAATGTTTCGGGTGCGGAATGCAAAGATCAATAGTCTTATTGTTCCAAGCGGAATTTACGGAGGCCTTCAAGATGTATCCAGCTATTTATGTTCTTATCCCGCTTTTTGCAATTATCTTGTTAAATGCAGTTTATAAATTTAAATTTGCGAATAAGGCCATTAACATTTTGTCGATTATTAGCATTGCAGTAATATTGATCAGTTACATATTTAAATTAATCAACTAATAAATCACAAATGAAAAAACAACTTAACACAACTGTAATCTACATATTATCAATCTTAGGCCTGCTTTGCTGTTGTATCTTTGGATCAGGGATTTTATTGTCAGGTCCAGCATTCTTCATGGCAAATAATAAAATCAAGGATGCCCAAATGAATCCAGATGACTATGAAGGAGACATTAAGGCAATGAATACTGCTAAAATAGTGGCACTTGTGGTCATGATATTGAATGTGCTTATGATCATTAGAGTTATTTATGTAATAAGTACAGTTGGTTGGGATGAGCTTATGGAACAGTCTCAAGAGATGATGGAACAAATGCAACAGCAATAATAATTGTATTATCATCTATAAAAAAGGCGACTAATTAGTCGCCTTTTCAATTTATAATCATAACATTCATTCGAATTCTTGTAATGTCTTGCAAATAATATCTACACAATCCAATAACTGTTCTTTTGTCATTACCAATGGTGGAGCAAAACGAATCATATTACCATGAGTAGGCTTTGCCAACAAACCATTATCTCGAAGTTTTAAACAGATATTCCAGGCGGTGTCACTGTCTTCATGATCATTAATGACAATCGCATTCAATAATCCTTTTCCTCTAATTAGCTTTACGATTTTGCTATTTGCAATGTACTTGTTCATTTCTTCACGGAATAATTCTCCCATCACGTAGGCATTCTCAGCAAGCTTTTCGTCGCGTACTACCTCAAGTGCAGCAATAGCAACCGCAGCAGCCACGGGATTTCCTCCGAAAGTGCTACCATGATTCCCTGGTTGGATGACGTTCATTATCTCGTTGCTCGCCAGTACGGCAGATACAGGATACAGACCACCACTTAATGCCTTGCCTAATACCAAGATATCAGGTTTTACATCTGGTGTTCCAGAACAGTCCTTGTTTTCGCAAGAACAATTACCGCAAGTGGCCAATAACCGACCTGTACGTGCAATTCCTGTCTGTACTTCATCCGCTATGAACAGGACATTATATTTTTCGCACAAGGCCTTTGCTTTTATTAGATAGTCATCGCTTGGTACATATACGCCTGCTTCTCCTTGAATAGGTTCAACCAAGAACCCAGCAATATTTTCATTGGTACTCAGAACATCCTCCAAGGCTTTAAGATTATCATATTCAATTTTTATGAAACCTTCTGTATAAGGACCAAAGTTCTTTCTTGCAACTGGATCATTCGAGAATGAAATGATCGTGGTCGTACGTCCATGAAAATTATTTTCACAAACTATGATCTCTGCCTTGTTAAGGTCCAGTCCTTTAACTTCATAGGCCCATTTCCTACATAATTTCAGCGCAGTCTCTACGGCTTCTGCACCAGAATTAATAGGTAGCAATTTATCGAACTTGAAATACTGTGTAGCAAATTTTTCATATTTGCCAAGCATATCATTGTAGAATGCACGAGAAGTAAGCGTTAATTTCTGTGCTTGCTCGATCATGGCATTAACGATCTTCGGGTGACAATGCCCCTGGTTCAAGGATGAATATGCGGAAAGAAAATCATAATATTTCTTACCTTCGACATCCCAGACATAAACGCCTTTGCCCTTGCTTAATACTACTGGAAGCGGATGATAATTCTGCGCTCCATACTTGTTTTCTAAAGCCATCGCTTCTTGCGATGAAATGTGGTCTAAAACAGCCATTTTAATAAAATTTAAAAATTGATAAAACAACCATTCCTTCTGTACCTTTATCCTTCCGAAGGTCTTGCGTGAAGAATCATTAGCAAAAACCGAACTCGAAAATTCAGCGTGGGAGAGAAATCATCCCTAGAGGTTGGCAAATTAATAAATATTTATTGCGTGCTAAAATTCTCATTCGAGAATTTATAAATAAGGCCATCTTACTAATGTGCATTTGACCGATGTTTTTTACACTTTGTCTCTTGTTAATAACTATTCTTCAAAACTTAGGCTATTTCACACTGATTAACCAGTTAACTTCCAAAGCATTAACATTTAATTACATTAACCATAAAAACTCAATACATCATGGATTTTTTTACTGACTTGTTCAACAAATTATCAGACGGCATTAGCGATTTTATGCCTACCACTTTAGGTGTAATCATTCTAATTGTCTTAGGATGGATCGTTGCAAAGTTCTTGAAACGCCTTATTACTAAATTAATTGCCAGAACTGGCGTAGATGAAAAACTTAAAAGTGACAAGATTACGATATCGAGTTTCATTGGTAAGTTAATCTACTTTCTTGTCATGATCTTCGTTTTCATGTTGGCCTTGGAAAGGCTAGGCATGACATCTGTCTTGCAACCCGTAAAAGAAATGCTCAACGGTTTCTTGGGGTATATACCAAACATAATCGGAGCTGGATTAGTGGCATATATTGGATATATGCTTGCAACATTGGTTTCAGAATTAGTGGGCCTGTCAGGCGACACTATACAAAGTTTTGTGCCTAAATTCAAGCTTCCTGAAAACTTGAACTTGGTCAATATCTTAAAGAAAATCGTATTCATATTCATTTTCATTCCATTATTGATCTCTGCGTTTAACATCTTGAAAATGGATGCCATTTCTGTACCAGCGACTGAAATGCTTCAAAATTTCTTTGATGCCATTCCAAAAGTGCTAGTTGCAACTATAATTATCATTGTTTTCGTAATCGGTGGTCGCTTCATAACCCAACTTTTGAAGGATCTACTGAATAGTTTGAATTTAAACGAATTCTCAAATAAACTTGGACTTCAAGAAATGCTGGGAAAAGGTAATATTGTTAATATCATTGGCAATATTGCTTATGCATTTATCATGTTGTTTGGTATCGTCACGGCAGTTGAAAAACTAGAATTCAATAAATTAACTGAATTACTAAATCTGATAATAACGAATGCAGGTAATATTTTGTTTGGTCTGGTAATCCTAACTATTGGCATGTGGATTGCCAATATTATCACTAATAACTTTTCAAAGAAAGATGGAAATCAATTCGTAGCAACTATTATTAAGGTTGCTGTCATGGCTATTTTCTTGGCTATTGGCTTAAGAACAATGGGCATTGCAAACGAGATCATAAATCTCGCTTTTGGAATTTCATTGGGAACTGTGGCGGTTACTATCGCTTTATCCTTTGGTCTAGGTGGTAGAGAAGCTGCAGGAGAACAAATGAGAAAAATATTGGACAAGTTCAACAAGAAATAAACAAAGTTTTTTTCAAGGATTATTATATAAGCCATTCTAAAATAGAATGGCTTATATTTTCCGATAAGATCAATTAGCTCCTCGTTGATGCCAACGAAGATATTTGCAACTCCAATCTCTTGATTTCACGTATCAAAGCATTCTTGTCCATTTGCATCCATGCAAAAATTTTCAGCATGCTCATGGCAAAAACAAACAGTATGGCTCCAAAGCCCCATTTAATCAATTCATTTGTAACGTCTGTTTGAAAGAACTGCACAATACAATAAATGAACAATGCGAAGAAAACAAGTGTCATGATGTTCATTATCACTATTAACCAAGCATTTTTACCTTTGAATAATCCTAATAACATCCCAACAACATTTTGCTCATCTAGCTCATCGTAGAATTTAGCTTCCTCTTGAGTCAATGTTTCCTTAATTAATTTATCGATGTCTTCCATTTTATTCTTCATGATTTCTAGATTTTAATAGTTGTTTTAATTTTTCCCTAGCATGGAACAATCTTGATTTAACTGTTCCAATATTAATATTCAGCATTATGCTGATTTCTTTTAATGAATACTCCTCTACGTAAAAAAGCTTGATGACCAATTGCTGATTATCTGGTAATTGTTTTATGCTTTTAAGCAGGAGTTCTTTAATTCCCTGATTATCTTCGTTATCATCAGCTTCTATAATTATGTCTTTTTTATATTCATCTTGTTTAATTCGTTTTCGATTTATCCTTCTTAGTTCATCTAAAGACTTAGTGTACACTATCCTATTTGCCCAGCTACAAAAGCTTTCTCCATCCTTAAGGGAATCAAGTTTCTTCATGATCGTCGTCCAACAATCTTGAGCAATGTCCTTAGCGATATCTGGATCTTTAAGAATCCAATACGCCTTGTTGCAAAAGGACCTATGATATCGTTTAACCAGAACAGTGAGTAGAGAGGTTTCTCCTAAAAGGTAACGCTTCACTAATTCTCCATCACTTAACTCGCCATGATTACTCATTTTAGTTGGTTTTCACTTTAAAGACGTTCAAATTGCTAAAAGGTTCAATTGTTTTTGAAGTTTATTAAAGATAATTTAATTAAGCTGACTTTTATTTTAGGCTATTCTTATTTTTGCAGCATGTCTCGAAGAAACAGAAAACAGGTCTTCACGAATATCGAGGTTTTTGATGCGGGTTCCAAAGGGAAATCGGTAGCCAAAGCACCTGACGGTCGGATTATTTTCATTAATAATGCTGTTCCTGGTGATGTCGTAGATATTCAAACCTTCAAGAAAAGAAAAGCATACTACGAAGGAAAGGCCATAAATTTCCACACGCTTTCAAATAAGAGAACTGACCCTGTTTGTGAACATTTTGGCACATGTGGTGGATGCAAATGGCAACATATGAGTTATTCTAGCCAATTACATTATAAGCAGAAGGAAGTGAAGAATAATCTAGAACGCATTGGTCATCTAGAACTGCCTGAAATTTCCCCTATTCTTGGCGCTGATCAACAATACCTGTACAGGAATAAAATGGAATTTTCTTTCAGCGACAATCGTTGGCTGACTGAAGAAGAGATTCAGTCCGCGGAGGATATTGGAAATAGAAATGCGCTCGGTTTTCATATTCCTGGCATGTGGGACAAGATTCTGGACATAAAACATTGCCATTTACAAGCAGACCCATCCAATGCAATTCGGAATTTTGTTAAAGAATTCGCCATAAAGCATGGATTGGAATTTTATAATACGCGGCAGCAAAAAGGATTTCTCAGGACATTGATGATACGCAATTCAAGTATTGACGAAATCATGGTGCTCATTCAGTTTTTCAAGGAAGATGAGTTCAAACGTGAGCTCCTATTAAATGGCATCGCAGAAATATTCCCAGAAATCACTTCTTTACAATATGTAATTAATAGCAAAGGCAATGACACGATCTATGATCAAGATGTAATTTGTTATAAAGGGCGAGACCATATTTTCGAGGAGATGGAGGGCCTACGTTTTAAGATCAATGCTAAGTCTTTTTATCAAACAAATTCTGAGCAGGCTTATAATCTTTATAAGGTCACTAGAGATTTCGCAAACCTGAACGGAGATGAATTGCTTTACGATCTTTATACTGGTACAGGGACCATTGCTCAATTCGTAGCTAAGAAAGCTCGTAACGTGGTTGGAATTGATTCCGTGCCCGAAGCCATTGAAGCAGCCAAGGAAAATGCACAATTAAACAACATCGATAACGTTCAATTTCATGTAGGTGACATGAAGAAGGTTTTCAATGAACAATTCATCAATGAACATGGAAGGCCAGATGTAATAATTACTGATCCTCCTAGAGACGGAATGCATAAAGATGTTGTTCAACAGATATTGAATATTGCACCAAAAAAGATTGTTTACGTAAGCTGCAACAGTGCAACACAAGCGCGTGACCTAGCATTAATGGACACTGAATACAAAATAATAAAAGTACAACCTGTGGATATGTTTCCGCAGACTTATCATTGCGAAAATGTTGTACTTTTGGCGAAGAGATAATACATGAATAAATAC
>JABDMQ010000299.1 GCA_013001365.1 Flavobacteriaceae bacterium | reverse complement strand
CCTCCAGCGCTGTCACTCCATAAATAGGTATATGGTGCTGTTCCGCCTCCAACGGCTGCAGTTGCAACTCCGTTCTGGCAGCCTTGGTCTGTGGTAGCGTTCTCCTTGGTTATGTTGACGCTTAATGCTTCCGGTTCAGATAGAGTAACACTAGTAGAAACTGTATTACCTAATGAATCAGATAACTCAACTGTGTATACTCCAGCAGGAAGATTATTAAAGGTTGGACTAGACTGTTCTACGCCACCATTGATATTATACATATATGGAGGTACACCACCGGAAGAAGATACTGTTATACTACCTGTAGCTTCACCATTACATAATATATCTGTTGAATCATCAACATTTATGGTAGGTTCAACTGCATCAACGAAATCGTTACCACAAGAAGACAGTACGTTTATTGTTAAATTGATTGTATTATCATTAGCACCATCTACATCTGAAACCGAGATATATCCCGAAAGATCACTTTCAACGATTTCATAATCGACATTTACAAAGAAATCAGGGATAGCTGCAACAGCTTTATAGTGACCATCTGCATCTGTAGTTACCGTTTGGCTACTACCATCAGATCCTGTTACATCAACAGTTACATTTGCTAACGGATTCCCTTGTAGGTCTTCTACATTACCACAAATTACGGGATAAGTGACCAATACAGAATTGGGATCCTCATAGGTTGCATTGTTCATATCCAGCGAGTAATAACGATCACTATTGGCATCTACTTTTCCGATCCTATATGTTAAAGAGGATTTATTTTCGAAATAATTGCTGAATGTATATTTTGGATCCAATGATACGTCTCCACCAGGAGCTACCTCAGGGATCAGTGCCTCACCTCTTACAACAGTTGGTGTCTGTGTTAGGTCCAACACTGTATTATTCGATATATAATAGGCATCCGGTAAACTTATTTCTGCATATTCCCTAACGCCACTGGCATTTCCATCAATATCAAAGGGTGAACCAAAAAAGGAAATCACTACTTCATCTCCATAATTACCCCCTCCAGAAACGAATGTTACGCTAAATAACACACTTTGGTCTCCATTGTTATTACTATCGATTCTAGGTTGAAAAGCTTCAGGTAGACCAGTAGTAGCTACGTCAATTTCAAGGAGCCCAGCACCGCCAGTAAATTCCTCAATTTTCACTAAAGCATCAATAGTGGTTCCGTAAGGATTGTTGGGGAATACATCCGTAAACCGATAAACCGCTCCAACAGATAGCTCATTACCATCGATAAGTTTAGGTTTGACAAAATTCGAGTTTTCATAAAGCGGTGAGCACTCACAATCCCTAGGTACTGGAGTTTGAGCATTAACTTGGGATGTTGCTAAAAGAAGAAAAACACCACCAATTAAGGTCAAAATTTTTCTATACGAGGCAATTAAAGCAATATTTTTCATGTGCCTTAGTTTTTATTCTTTGGATTAATTTTTTAAACTCAAAATGACATTTCGTTTTGCCCTTTTGAAAGTCAACAAATCATATTTAAATGACCTATTTAATATTTACTGGGATAGTTTTTCAAATTATTTAAGATCTGGCGGGAAGTCTAAAATGACTCAGATCTTAATTGGGCATAATTTGAAATGATAATAGCTTTTTCAAAAATTTTACTTTGCGAAAAACACCTATTACTATGCACTATCCACTTTATTTAATTTTTCATTTAATTATAATTCGATGAATTGTTTCATTTATTCGTTGATTCATTGGCTAATTAAAAATTTTAGCTTTTTTGTGTTCATTTTCTTACTAAGAATGAAGTTATTTGAGTTTTTATGTAAAAATCTATAACCTAATTCAAGATTATTCAATTAATAATGATGAATGAATTCTTTAAATAAATTGTTCGAATTAGTATGTCCCTCAAGGCTAATCCGAACTTTGGTTAATAATGATTGTAAATAATAGCATACACAATGTATGTTTAGGCATGATTTTCTTCAAAAATCATTGCCAAGTTGCTTATAATTTCGATTAAAAGGGAAATTATGTAGTAATCATGGCATTAAAAGCGCCCATTTGAAGTAATTATTATAAAAGATTAAAAATCACGGAATTACCAATTTTTTAAAACAAGCATTACCCAATGTAATTATGTAGTGAGTTGAAAAAAATTGAATTAAGACAATTTCGAAAATGCATATCGGTTATTTGGCTGTAATCAAATTCTCTCAACTCATTCAGGATTCTAAGTCTTTCCAATATAAATTTCAATTCATCTTTAATAATTGACAATTCAGGAAAATTAGATTTTATGTCTGCATTTGGATTTACAATTTTGGTGTATCAATCAAATCAAGAACATGAAATCCATATTATCAATTCTATTTTTTTTAGTTGCATTAATAGCCTCGGCGCAAACTGTTATAAACGGAACTGTTTCTGACTCTAAAGGTTTGCCTATTGAAGGCGCTAATATTTACTTAGATGGCACTTATGATGGCACGACTTCAGGAGTTGATGGAACATTCTCTTTCAAAACCGAGGAAGTTGGAAAGCGAGCATTAATTGTTTCTTATTTGTCATTTGAAACAAATACTATATTCAATGATGTTAGTGTCATGAATAATTTGTCAATTAAACTTAAGGACGATGTAAATTCCTTGGACGCTGTTGTTTTATCTGCTGGGACTTTTGAAGCAGGTGATAATAGTAAGATTTCGGTATTAAAACCCTTAGACGTTGTTACCACCGCTAGTGCCCTAGGCGATTTCGTTGGAGCACTACAGACCTTACCAGGAACCACTACGGTATCGGAAGATGGACGCTTATTCGTAAGGGGTGGAGAAGCTGATGAAACGCAGATTTTTATAGATGGCATTCGTGTTTTTACACCTTATTCACCAACTACAAATAATATCCCTACACGTGGACGTTATTCACCATTCTTATTTGATGGCATCACGTTTTCTACTGGCGGTTATTCTGCAGAATATGGGCAAGCATTATCGAGTGTGCTATTGCTGAATACCATCAACGAACCAGACCAAGATAAAACAGACATAGGAATTATGTCCGTCGGTGCTACATTAGGCAATACGCAAAAGTGGGAGAGAGGCTCCGTAAGTGTTAATGCTTCATATATTAACTTGGCCCCTTATCTTGTCGCATTCAAGGATCGGAACGATTGGCAAAAGCCTTTTGAAGGCCTTGCCGGCGAAGCTGTATTGCGACATAAGACAGAGAACGGACTTTTTAAATTATATACAGCTTTTGATAGTACAAATTTTCAATTGACCCAAGAAGACATTAACCTTACTGAGGGACTTGACTTCAAGCTTAAGAACAATAATTTGTACGTAAATGGATCTTACAAGGGCGTAATCAATGATGACATGACCATGGTTGGTGGTCTGAGCTATACAAGGGCCAAGACAAACTTGGGAATTATTGAGGACAATGTCGATGACACTGAAAATTCCATTCATCTGAAATTGAAGTTCAAGCGATTTTTCAGCAACAGGTTTAAATTGAATTTTGGTGCAGAGTATTTCGCAACTGATTTCAAAGAAGATTTCAGTAATGATCTTATTCTAGCATCGTATGGTTACAATAATAATATCATTGCCGCATTTACTGAAGCAGACATCTTCTTTTCGAAAAAACTAGCCATGAAAGCAGGAGCAAGAGGGGAATACAGTGAGATATTCCAGGAATTAACGTTGTCTCCTAGGCTTTCATTAGCTTATAAAACTTCTCAAAAAAGTCAAATTTCAATGGCTTATGGCGATTTTTACCAAAACCCTACTTCCAACATCCTGAAGTTCGAACAAGACCTTCAAGCTCAAAAAACAACTCATTATATATTGAATTATCAATTGAACAACGACGGGCAGATATTCAGGGCAGAAGCTTTTTACAAGGATTACAAAGACCTGATCAAATTTGACACGGAATTCGAGAGTTTTGAGAGTAACTTCAGCAATACGGGATTAGGTTATGCCAAAGGAATCGACCTTTTCTGGAGAGACAGCAAGAGCATTAAGAACCTCGATTATTGGGTAAGCTATTCGTATCTGGACTCAAAACGTAACTATCGTAATTTTCCATTAGAGGCACAGCCAAATTTTGCCAATACCCATAATCTGTCAGTAGTTACCAAATATTGGATTCCGTCTTGGAAAAGCCAAGTAGGTGCGAGCTACGGTTTTGCATCAGGACGAACATATACCAATCCAAATGAAGAAGGATTCTTGAATCAGAAAACAAAAGCCTACAATAGCTTAAGTATCAACTGGGCCTATTTGATTAGCCAACAGAAGATTCTTTATTTCTCAGTGAATAATGTTTTGGGCTTTAAGAATATAAATGGTTATCAATATGCCGATACACCAGATTCTAATGGTAATTTCAATCGACGCGCCTTAAGACCAGCTGCCGACCAGTTCTTTTTTGTTGGCTTTTTCTGGACGATCAGTGAGGACAATAACAGTAACCAATTAGATAACTTATAGGATCCAGATCTAAATCCTCTAAATAATTTGATTCAAGGATTTCGAAGTAGCATTATTTACTTGGTTATCAGCTAAAATTAATATTCT
Source organism: Flavobacteriaceae bacterium (assembly GCA_013001365.1). Classification (GTDB taxonomy): domain Bacteria; phylum Bacteroidota; class Bacteroidia; order Flavobacteriales; family Flavobacteriaceae; genus JABABD01. The sequence goes on along the minus strand of JABDMQ010000299.1, from coordinate 5,982 downwards.
AATTTCTTGAGTACGATGTTCTTATACCAGATCTCATAAGGTTCTCCAGCGTGTGTCTGCAAACAAATACATCCACTAGTTGGTACATCGCCTTTTTCAGTGTATCTAGCCGTTGAAACTCCATTAATCTTTATTTCTATTTCTGGGCAGTTGGCCTCGATAATGATTTCATTCCAACCATTTGGGTCAACAACTTCTTCAATGAGTTCTTTCTCGGCAACTTCATAAATTATTACGGGAAAGATATCTGGTTTTGGGTATCGAGAGGTATCGGGTCTGCTCTCATCTACCAAGCTTCCCCAAAGCAGATAAAGACCTATTGTGTCCTTCGGAGTGAAATCAGAAAAAAGAGCTATTGCACTGGCATGGATATATCCTATATCCGCTTGATAGCCCATTACTTCATTTGAATTGGGTACACGTTTTGCCCGAAAACTTATTCCTCCATTTATTTTAAGGTCATTAGTTATAAATTTTGCCGACAATTTCAATTCGAAATTCCCATAGTCCTTTTTGGTGCATAGATAGTAGCTTTTATCAATTGGTTTTTCTAGATTGCCCCCTATTATGGCTTCGTTTTCAACCCTAAAAATGCTATTTGAGCCTTCCCATCCTTCAAGTGATTCACCATTAAATAGCCTAATCTCATTTGGTTTTCCGCAGGAAACAAATAATACAATTGAACAAAAAAGAACAATTCGATTTTTAAGGAATTTGATTATCATTTAAATATTATGGTTGTAAGTTTTTATATAAGGCTTCGATGCTATTATTTGTCTCGAATCAATTTCTTAATTAGTGATATCTGTCCTAAATGGTAGTAACTGTGCTCAATAAGTCCTTCGATATTGCGACGGTAATTGCCATATTTCTGGTCAACAAAATTGGCGTTCAACTGTGCTTCGGTCATCGCCTCAATATGAATTGCAAGTTTTTTGGAGTTTGATATTAAAGTGTTTCTTAGTTTGTCCCAATCCTCCGAATTATTTAATGGAGGCATATCAAAACTGTATTTATCTCGTATGTCCAATATGCCGTTTTCAAATACATTCAAGACACCAGCAACATAATAATTGATATGAAAGGTAAGTAGGGCAATCGTATTGAGTGAAGCTACCTTGTGCGCGGCTTCTTCGAAACTCACATGGAATATTTGGTCCTTATAATTCGTGTTGGCAATCCAGGTCCCATCAAGAAGCACTTCACGGACTCTGGAGGCTAGTTGTTGTGCGTTTTCCATAGACCTAATTTCGGGTATTTAGGCAAGAATGTCAAACTATTTTACGATTCATCCATAAAAATTCACATTTCAGTCTATGTGTTTATTCATTATGAAGTTGATGTATGACATTTGATGCGTATTCAATTATAAATCGAACAGTCATGAAACAATTATTGATTATCTCCGCTATACTTGTATCTTTTATCGCATCGGCACAAAACAACTACGAAAAAGGCATGCAAAAGGCTTTTGAGCTTTGGTCTGATAACAAACCTACTGAAGCAGCTAATCTTTTCGAACGAATTGCAGGAGCAGAACAAGATAATTGGTTGCCTTCTTATTGGGCAGCACAAATAAATATTGTGAAAAGCTTCGGGGAAAAAGACGCGGACAAGCTATCAGCACAACTAGACAAGGCCCAGGAGTTAATAGATTTCGCAACTTCGATTTCGCAGGATAACCCAGAGATCATGGTGATGCAAGCATTACTTCATACGGCTTGGGTGGCATATGATGGGGCGACATATGGCATGACCCTATCCGGAAAGGTAGTTGAAATCTACTCAAAGGCAATCCAGATTGCACCTAATAATCCACGGGTTATACTTAATAAAGCCGAATGGGATATGGGTGCTGCTAGGTTCTTCGGTCAGGACATGGCTCCTTTTTGCAAAGATGTTCAACGCTCAATTGAACTTTTTGAATCCTTTAAACCTGAGAGCGAATTTCACCCTAATTGGGGTTTGGATAGGGCTAAAGAGATTGTTGAAGATTGCCAATAACCTAATTGTCAAATACATATAAGAATGGAGCCCTATGGCTCCATTTTGTTTTCAAGGGTTTGAAACCTGATTTATATCATAAAATAAAGTTTATATAAAATTTACCTTTCGGTATATAAACTTAAAATTATGAGTCGTAATAAGAAGGATCCCCAACTAGATGTCGGACGTGACAGCTCACTTTATTTCTCTTTAGGGTTATGCCTAATGCTTTTCATTACTTGGAAATCAATGGAGCACAAGACCTATGATAAGGCAGAAATGGCATATGAAGCCATCGACATGTCGCAAGATTTAGAAGATGATATTCCAATTACCAATCTTACAGCACCACCACCTCCACCACCTCCACCTGCTGCATCACCTGAGGTCATTACGATTGTTGAAGACATTGAGGATATTGAAGAATCAGTAATTGAAAGTACTGAGACCAATCAAGAGGAGGCGATAGAAGAAGAAATTGTGGATGTGGATGATGTTGATGTAGAAGAAGTCGATGAAGATATTGATGTTCCATTTTCTGTTGTAGAAAGTGTCCCAATATACCCTGGATGTAAAGGTGATAATGTGCAGTTAAAGAAATGCTTCCAGACCAAGATACAAGAGCATATTAATAAGAATTTTACATATCCAAAAACTGCTCAGGAATTAGGTATGCAAGGAAAGGTGTTTGTTGTATTTACAGTAGATAAAAAAGGATTTGTCACCAAGATCAGGACAAGAGGCCCTGATAAAATACTGGAGAAAGAAGCTTCGCGTATCTTTGAACTTCTTCCGCAGATGACACCAGGAAGGCAAAGGGGTAGAGCGGTTAACGTACCTTATAGCATACCAGTTATATTTAAGATCATAACCTAATCATTCTCATATTTAACAGTTCATCCTGCCTATAACACAGTTCAGTAGTAATCTTTTCTTAACTCTATTTTTAAAGTTGATATTTGTATAGAGATTATGAAAGCCTTTAGAAGTTTCTAAGTGCATTTTATAACTTTATAAGAAATAATCAAAACAGGATGAGCAGAGCTACCAGAGATATAATTATCACCTTCCTAATAGGAGCCATAGTCTTTGTAATAGGAAATTTACTGTACGATGATTTTGATTTCAAGAACGTTAATGAATTCCTGCTTGAATTTGCCATCTACCAGCTTTATGCATTCGTTTTGGGCTATGGCAATAAGTATTTCTTTGATTATCTGGAAAAACTTAAATGGGAATATAAAGGGAACATTAATATTAAGCGCATTGTAATTGGCTTATCTGGATCAATAGTATTAACTATGATCGGCCTGTTCTTCTTGCGAGCATTCACTTTTGTGGTTTATTACGGAAAGAGCTTTGAAGAATTCTTGGCATACGATGACTTAAAATATTATGGTTTTGGGCTTTGGATAACCTTGACAATAGTTATCATTTTTCATTTCATTTATTTTTATAATAGATACCAGAAGAACAAGATCAAGGAGCAGAAAGTTATCGCTGGTACTGCAAGTGCGAAGTTCGATGCCTTGAAGAATCAATTGGATCCGCATTTCCTTTTCAATAGCTTGAATGTATTAACGAGCTTAATAGAAGAAAATCCGAAGAATGCACAGCAATTTACAACAGCATTATCTAAGGTTTATCGTTATGTACTTGAGCAGAAAAACAAGGATCTTGTTACCGTAGATGAAGAATTGGATTTTGCTCGGACTTACATGTCGCTGTTAAAGATGCGTTTTGAAGATAGTATTGTCTTCAGCATTCCTGATCAAGCCAAGAATCCAGAAAGCAAAGTCGTGCCTCTTTCCTTGCAGTTGTTGTTGGAGAATGCAGTGAAGCATAATATGGTTACTAGTAAGAAACCACTGCATATTAGGATTTATGAAGAAGGAGATAACTTGATTGTCGAGAATAACCTGCAACCAAAGCAAATAGTTAAAAAGAGCAGCGGTGTAGGACTGGACAATATAAGACAACGATATAATTTATTAACAGATAAAATAGTTAAGATCAATCAACAAGCAGAACGATTTGCAGTCGCAATACCTTTGCTTTCTAAACAAGTGTCACCTATGAGAAAATCACCATCAGAAATGAACGATAATTATGTACGTGCCAGAAAGCGCGTAGAAGAATTAAAAGAATTTTATTGGAGCCTTCTATCATATTTTATAGTTATCCCTATGCTATACTTGATATGGTATTACTTTACACCTTTCACGATCCAGTGGTTTTGGTTCCCTATGTTTTTCTGGGGAATCGGATTATGCTTTCATGCCTATAAGGTCTTTGTGAACGATGGCATGTTCGGATCTGGCTGGGAAAAAAGAAAAATCGAAGAATTCATGGAAGAAGAAGAACGTAAGAATTGGGAATAAACATAAAGAATCATGAATAACAACAAAAAAGATGTCGCCTATATAATGGCAAAGCATAGAGCAGAGAAATTAAAAAGATTCTATGTGCATGGCATTGTCTTTATTGTGGTCAATGGGTTCCTATTACTTTTCAAGGTAATACGCAATATGAACAATGGCGAAACTTTTGTCGACGCATTGTTAGACTGGAGCGCTGCTACAACACCATTGATCTGGGGAATAGTATTAGGCATACATGCTTTTTCAGTCTTTGGACCAAATATTATCTTGGGAAGAGATTGGGAAGAAGCTAAACTAAAGCAATTCATGAAAGAAGAAGAACGAAAAAACAATAAATTATAACATCATGGCAACAGATATTCAACCATATAACGATTCACCAGATTTTGAAAAACGTGATTTTGGCAGGCGTGATTTCGCAAAAGAAGAAGCTTATATGAGGGCCAAGAAGAAATTGGAAAAACTTGTTGGGTTTTATTGGCATCTCGCGGTTTACATTATCGTTAATGCATTCATCATCATATTGATTACAGTAAATTCTAATCAGTCCTTATTTAGTTTCGGTACCTGGGCTACAGCATTTTTCTGGGGTATTGGTTTATTATTTCACTTTTTAGGAGTATTTGGACCAGGGTTTATGTTTGGCAAGGACTGGGAAGAACGCAAGATCAAGGAATTCATGGACAGGGACAGAAGTAATTGGGAGTAGTGATCATCCAAGGCATTGATAAAATTATTAATAGTGAAATTGGACTAATTCATACAATCACTGCAATATTAGCAATGATCTCTGGAGCAGTTGTAATACTAAACAAAAAAGGAACAAAGTTTCATAAACGCGTAGGTTATTTGTATGTAGTTAGCATGGTGTTACTTAATGTAACTTCATTCTTCATAATAAGCTTTGGTGGGTTTAGCATTTTTCACTTCTTTGCAATTATTAGCCTTTTAACTGTTCTAGGTGGAATGATACCAACATTAAGACGAGCCAAGAATTGGTTTCCTTATCATTTCTATTTCATGAGTTGGTCCGTAGTTGGCCTTTACAGCGCATTTTGGGCCGAAGTTGGAACTCGATTCGTTGGTAACATGCAGCAGTTTTGGTGGATGGTTGCGCTAGCTACAGGTGTAACGGTATTCATAGGTTCTAGAATTATAAATAATCAAGCTAAAAAACTTAAATTGAAATAATGAAAGTAATCATTATAGAGGACGAGAAGCCTTCAGCAAGACGTTTGAACAGAATGTTGGAAGCGCTTAATGTAAATGTAAGTGAAATGCTTCATTCAGTTGAAGAGTCAATTGAATGGTTCAATAATAACGAGCATCCTGACTTGATTTTCTTGGACATCCAATTAAGTGACGGACTATCATTCGAGATTTTTGAGAATGTGGAAATAAAATCAGCAATAATCTTCACCACAGCTTATGATGAATATGCCTTGCAGGCCTTCAAGCTCAATAGCATAGATTATTTGCTGAAGCCGATTGATGAGAGTGAATTAGCTAAAGCAGTTGCCAAATATGAGGAGCATAAACCTGAGAAGCAAACTGTAAGCCTGGATTTCGAAGACATCAAGAAATTACTTGTCAATCCTATTGATAGGGAATATAA
>JABDMQ010000285.1 GCA_013001365.1 Flavobacteriaceae bacterium | reverse complement strand
ATTTTAGTAAGAGCAGATAAGGAACGAATTGAACAGGTCTTGTCCAATCTTATTGTCAATTCAATTAAATATGGTGTAGAAAAGGGAATTACCGAAGTGAGCATCGAAAACCTTATCAAGAATAAGGTGATCGTTCGTGTTACGGATAATGGCGAAGGAATCGAGATCGATCATTTACCTAGATTGTTCGAGCGTTTCTATCGGGTTGACAAAAGTGGTTCCAGAAAAGTTGGTGGATCCGGTTTAGGCTTGGCCATCGTTAAGCATATCATCGAGGCTCATGATGAGAAGATCTATGTTGAAAGCGAACCTAACGTCGGTAGTGAATTCTCATTCACCCTTGAAAAGATCGAATAACTCGGTGAGATCTTGTAGGTCATCATTTGGAACAAATCCTTTGTAAAAATGAACTTCATTCAAATGCTTGATCTCAAATTCATTCTGTTTGGAAAAAGGCGCAATCATTCTCTTTTTCAAGTTTTTGGCCAAGTATTCCTGTTCAAATTGGCCCGGAGTAGGAATGAAGAACGCCTTTTTACCGAGCTTGGCCAAGTCCATTATGGTTGTATAGCCTGATCTAGCCAAGATGATATCTGAGCCATTAATGGCTTTTTCTAGTTCTTCATGCAACATGAAATTAACTACGGTTGATTGCTTGCTTGTCACCTTTTTCTGTTGATCTTCTAAAACCCCGCGAACCAAAAGCACCTTACCTTTATAGTTTTTGAGTTGCATGGATAAGATGTCCTCTAAGATAGATCTTTGAGGCTCAGGACCAGATAAGATTACGGCCAAGTCATAAGTATTCTTAACTTCGCTTTTCTGGAGCCTACTAATTGGACCAATGTATTTAATATTGGGCTTATCATGCTTTAAATGTCCCATTTTTCCGCTCAAATTGGACCTGCCATGAAAATCAGGCACCCAACACTCATCAAATGCGTTGAGATATCTCTGTTGTACCTTAGAGCTTAACCAAGTCGTGCTACCACTAAGAACCCTTAATTGATGCGTTACAAAAACAGAAGGTATGTCCTCGCTATTGATTCCGTACCTATTATCTGAGATCAAGCCAGAAATGTTATGTTTAACAATAATCTTGTCCACCTCCACTTTCTCTTGCTTGATTGCCTTCAAGATATTAGGAGAATCTTTTAGCAATTTCCATTTAAGGCCTTTGTTCTTTTTGCTATAGCTTATATTATAAGATGGAAGCTCTAATTGTAACAAGTTTGGATATTCTTTCTTGAGCATGGAAAGGGCGTCTCCATCTGAGGCCAAGACAGGCTCGAAACCATCGTCAAGAAGTGCATCGATAATAGGAATGCATCTTGTAGCATGACCAAAGCCCCAATTAAGTGGCGCAACCAATATGCGTTTCTTGTTATTCATTCAAAACAAATGTAATACTATTTTGTTTGCTTATTTTTGCGCAAATCCTAATAACGTGGGTAGTAAGAACAAACTTAAGCGATTCAGGGAAAATGAGACCTTCAGCAATGTATTTCAACCTAAAAGGGATGAATTGCTTGATAGCACCTATGAATTAAAGGGGCAATGGAATAAAAAGGTGTTCAAGAACGAGAATCCTTTAGTATTGGAGTTAGGTTGTGGTAAAGGAGAATATGCAGTCGGATTGGCTCAAAAGTATCCAGAAAAGAATTATATAGGTATCGATATAAAAGGAGCGCGTTTCTGGAGAGGCGCAAAGACAGCCTTGGAAACAGGTCTTGAGAATGTCGTTTTCATCAGGTCTCAAATAGAATTGATCGATCTCTTGTTCGATGAAAACGAAGTCGATGAAATCTGGATAACCTTTCCGGATCCACAAATAAAGTATAAACGAACGAAGCATCGTCTTACTAATTCCGAATTTCTTAAGAAATACAAGAAAATACTTAAGCCAGGAGGAGAAGTTAACTTGAAAACCGATAGCGAATTCATGCATGGTTACACGCTCGGATTGCTACATGGTGAAGGCCATGAGATACTTCATGCGAACCATGATGTATACAAAAATGAATACTCACCCAAAGAGATTGTTGAAATACAGACATTTTACGAAAAGCAGTATCTTGAACAGGGTAAACCAATAACCTTCGTTAAATTTAAACTCAAGGATAATTGAATATTACATTGATCTTCTTTTTGGGTCTTGTTATTGCGCTAATTGGGGTGATCCCACCGGGCCTGTTGAATATGAATGCAGCAAAGATCAGCTTAAAGGAAGGCTATGGTCGTGGCATCATGTTCTCAATAGGTGTTTGCCTTGTGGTGGCAGTACAATGTTATGTTGCCGTCTTATTTGCGCGTTATTTGAGCAATCATCCAGATATAGTTGACATTCTCCAACGTGTGGCAATGGTTATTTTCTTCTTGATCGCGATTTACTATCTGGTCGTTGCTAAACCCAAAACCGATATAGACGGTGAGGAAGTCACTAAAAGCAAGAAGAATCGATTTTTCATGGGCATGTTCCTATCGAGCATCAACGTGTTTCCAATTCCTTATCAAGCCTACATGAGTACGACCATGGCGTCCTTTGGTTTGATGGACTTCGGACAAACGAGTATTATTTCCTATGTTGCTGGTGCAGCTATGGGGACGTTCGTTATGCTTTACATTTATATATTCTTTTTTGAAAAGATCAAAAGCCAATCATTTACCTCACACAAGAACATGAATTACATCATTGGTGGTATAACAGGTGTAATTGCTGTTATTACCTTGATCAATATCATTCGCGAATCCGTATGAAAAAGGAGACTCTTAATTTTTTTGAGAAGGTGTATGACGTTGCTCGGCAAATCCCATATGGAAGAGTGACTAACTATGGTGCCATTGCCAAGTATCTTGGTGCCGCAAGAAGTTCAAGAATGGTGGGCTATGCCATGAATGCATCTCATCTTAAACCAGATATTCCAGCACATCGTGTTGTTAATCGTATTGGCTTATTGACAGGCAAACATCATTTTGAAGGCACCAATCTTATGCAACAACTTCTAGAAAGCGAGGGCATTAAGGTAATCGATAATAAGATCCAGGATTTTGACACCCATTATTGGGACCCATCCAAAGAGTTATAATCAAGATCGATAGATCTATTTTTCAAATCAATTGGCCTTATGCAAATTCTTATCTTTTCGCCCTATATTTGCACTTTAGAATCATTCTTAATAAATGAAGCTTAACAAACAAGATATATTTAAAGCGCTTGAGAACATTACTGTTCCTGGTGAGGGAAAGAATATGGTGGAGAGCGGTGCTGTGACCAATGTGGTGACCTTTGCTGATGAGGTCATTGTCGATGTGACCATCAATAATCCGACGCTTCAAGCCAAGAAGAAGACCGAGGTCGAGATCATGAAGGTCATTCATGATAAAGTACACCAAAAGGCACAGGTAAAGGTCAATGTCAAAGTAGATGCTCCTGCACCTCCTCCAAAAAATGAGATCAAGGGAAAACCTATCCCCGGTATCCAGAATATAGTAGCTATTGCCTCAGGAAAAGGAGGTGTTGGCAAATCTACGGTTACGGCCAATATAGGAGTTACTTTGGCCAAGATGGGATTCAAGGTAGGAATCCTCGATGCCGACATCTATGGACCTTCAATTCCGATAATGTACGATGTGGAGATGGAGCGACCATTGGCTGTGACCATCGATGGTAAATCAAAGATGAAACCTGTAGAGAATTATGGTGTGAAGGTTCTTTCAATTGGATTTTTCACCCAACCGGATCAAGCCGTGGTATGGCGAGGTCCAATGGCGGCCAAGGCCTTGAATCAAATGATTTTTGATGCTCATTGGGGCGAATTGGACTTCATGCTTATAGATCTACCGCCAGGTACAGGCGATATTCACTTGAGCATAATGCAATCTTTGCCAATAACAGGAGCAGTAGTGGTAAGTACGCCACAGAATATTGCTTTGGCAGATGCCAAGAAAGGCGTGGCGATGTTCCAGCAAGAAAGCATTAATGTTCCGGTATTGGGAATTATTGAGAACATGGCATATTTTTCACCTGAAGAACTGCCAGATAACAAATACTATATTTTCGGAAAAGAAGGTGCCAAGAATTTAGCAGAAGACCTTAATGTGCCATTTCTTGGAGAGTTGCCTTTGGTACAAAGCATACGAGAGGCAGGTGATGTAGGAAGACCTGCAGCACTACAAACAGCAACGACACTGGAAGCTGCTTTCGAGAAGTTAACACAGAATGTTGTTGAAGAAGTAGTAAGAAGAAATGATGATCTACCACCTACAGAGGCAATAAAGATAACGACCATGGCTGGATGTTCAGCAGTAAAGAAATAATGCAATGACAAAAAAAGAATTAAAAGGAAACATTGAAAAGGCCTTGGATGAGATCCGACCATTCCTTCAGAGCGACGGAGGTGACATCTCTTTGGTATCAATTGAGAAAGGCAAGTTCGTTAAGGTTCAGTTAGAGGGTGCTTGCACCTCATGCAGCGTCAATCAAATGACCTTGAAGTCTGGCGTAGAGATGACGATCAAGAAGTATGCTCCGCAAATTGAGGAGGTTATCAGCGTTGAGAACCTTTCATGATAATTGTCATTAATTGTCTTCAGTTACTCCAGTAATTTTGTGTCTTCCAAATATTAATTCATGATCAAATCAGATATTCTCATCATAGGCGCTGGACCTACCGGCCTTTTTACCGTCTTTGAAGCAGGATTACTTAAATTAAAATGTCACCTCATTGATGCTTTGCCACAACCCGGCGGACAATGTTCAGAAATATATCCTAAGAAACCGATTTACGATATCCCTGGGTTTCCTGAGGTCCTTGCAGGAGAGTTGGTCGATAACCTTATGGAACAAATAAAGCCATTCAGTCCCGGATTCACGCTTGGCGAACGTGCTGAGACCGTCGAAAAACTTGAAGATGATTCATTTGTTGTTACCACGAACAAGGGCACAAAACATAATGCACCGATTGTTGCCATCGCAGGTGGCTTAGGTAGTTTTGAGCCGCGAAAACCACCAATTGCAAGTATCGAGAGCTTGGAAGGTAAGGGTGTAGAATACATTATCCGCGACCCTGAAGTTTATCGTGACAAACGAGTGGTCATTGCCGGTGGTGGTGATTCGGCGCTCGATTGGAGCATTTTTCTGGCAGATGTTGCTAGTGAAGTAACTTTGATCCACAGACGTATCGTTTTCAGGGGAGCCTTGGACTCTGTCGAGAAGGTCCAAGAACTAAAGAACCAAGGAAAGATCAACCTG
>JABDMQ010000260.1 GCA_013001365.1 Flavobacteriaceae bacterium | reverse complement strand
CAGTAATGAATTCTGAATATGCTGACGAATACCGGATTCTTGAAAAAGAACATGATAGGACTTATAATGACAAGCAAGTATTGATCAATGAATTCTTGAAGAATGGGGAAGAGAAATACAAACAGTATGTGGTAATTGCCAATGATATCGACAAAGAGAATCGAGAAGCGGCCAAGGAATTAATTGCAAAGGCCAACTCAGAGGTAGAAACCAACGACAAGGATTATGTCTTCATACATTTCATATTGAATTATCTACCTAAAGGACTAATAGGTTTGCTTCTTGCGGTTATCCTGTCAGCAGCTATGTCATCTACAGCATCCGAACTCAATGCATTGGCATCGACAACCACGATCGATCTATATAAGCGAAATCTTAGAAGAGAGGAAACCGAAGAGCATTTCGTAAAGGCAACGAGATGGTTCACGTTTGGTTGGGGAATATTGGCAATAATCGTTGCGAGTGTGGCTAACTTATTCGATAACTTGATACAGTTGGTCAACATCATTGGTTCCTTGTTCTATGGCAACGTACTTGGTATTTTCTTATTGGCCTTTTTCTTTAAATACGTGAAGGGTAATGCGGTTTTCATAGCTGCACTGATAACACAAATTGTCATTTTCGGATTATATGCTTTGAATGAATACGATATTATTAACCTTCCTTATCTCTGGTTGAATTTTGTTGGATGCATTCTAGTCATAATGATAGCATTCTTTATTCAATCTCTAAATTCGAAATCAGTTGAATAGTCAATTTTAATTTACTTTTTGTATTATTTATTTGTCTTTTTGTAAAGTTTATTTTACTTTTGTTGAATAAATCAAAAAGCGAATCATTATGCAAACAAATTATTTATTACCCAACAAGTACAAACCCTTAGGATGGGTATTTCTGATCATTGGCCTTATTGGAGGCATCCTAATGTACGCCCAGCTTATAGAAGGAGAGCTTCTGAGCATGAAGGTATTCACCATTTACAACGGCGATAGCATTTTCGGAAATGACCAAGGCTTCTTTAAAGTTATCGAAAATGGCGTACTAGACGAGATTCTCGCCCTATTCATAATAATAGGAGGACTTATAGTAGGCTTCAGTCGTGAAAAGGTCGAAGATGAATTCATCTATAAATTACGCAAGGATTCCTTGGTATGGGCAATTATCTTCAACTATGTTATATTGATGCTTGCTGTGCTATTCATTTATAGTTTTGCATTTTTCGACGTGCTGGTCTTTAACATGTTCACACCCTTGATATTCTTCATTGTACGATTCAATTTCTTGAAACGCAAAACTGAAAGCCATGAAGAATAATATCAAGATAGAGCGCGCTAGATACAATTTAACTCAAGCAGACCTTGCTGGAAAAATCGGGGTGAGTCGTCAGACCATTAATGCCATGGAAAAGAACAAGTACGTACCTTCTACCCTACTGGCGTTGAAGATTGCGCGATTGTTCAAGAAACCTGTAGAAGATATCTTTCTGCTCGAGGATCATGAATAAAAAACGCCCTGATGATATTTTCATCAGGGCGTTTTTATTACAGAAAATCAATGCTGCTTATTGCATCCACTCTGCTAATGATTTCTTGTTCATAGCAACATAATCGGCATTGCCAGCTTTCTCAGCCAGTTCCAATGATCGCTTTGCTGCCTTGATAGCACCTTTCTTGTCGCCCATCTTAGCATGGAGCAACGATTTCTGACGCACCATCCAAAATGGCTCATTCCCATCCTTGTCTGCTGCTTTACGTAAGGCTATGGCTTTGTCCATCCATTCTTTTGCTTTGTTTAGGTCCTTGCCTGATTCTAGGTAATAAACCGCTGAAGAATACATGTCATTAGCACTAGGCCCCGCCATTGTCCTCTCAATGCTAGCTGTTGCTTTTTTGTCGGTAGGAACCTCGAATTTTACACCTACATAAGATTTCTCCCATAAAAATCCGATAACTGCAGAATCTGCTGTCAAGTCATCGAAAGTAATCGTGAACGATTGTATATCCATTGGCATTGGTACAACATCTGCCATGACGCGTGCAGCAACTTTCTCTTCATCGAGAGACTGTGGTGCACCACCGCCAGCATGTTCTGTGTAAAAAACAACCTCCCACTGATTTGCTTGTGGAATTGTGAATATTGCATATGTCCCTGCCTTAAGAGTAGTTTCGTTAACTGTGACATCATCACCGAAAGTGACCTTGGTTCTTGCATTAGCTCCTGTTCTCCATACTTTTCCAAAAGGAACTAAATCCCCAAAAATGGTACGACCGCGCATTGCCGGCCGAGAATATTCTAGAGATACGTCTGTAAGTCCAACGACCTGTTCTACTTTAGAGAATGGACTTGGTGCAGGAGTGGTTACCTGCGCATTGATAGATGCTGCCATTACCAATGCGAGTACTGATAAGATTAATTTTTTCATTGTATTTATTTAGATGATTAAAGTGTTCGTTAAAATTAACCATTAGTGCGAGGTATAAATGTTAATGAAACCTTAAATGATTTTTACGTAGTCTACCTCATATTTATACATAGCTGAAATAATGATCATATCAGTTAACGTTTCTTATTTTTACAATAATCTACTAGACTCATGAAAATTTTTGTTACAGGTGCAACAGGATATATCGGCAAACGCCTTATTCCTTTGCTTGTAAATGAAGGTCATGACGTAGTTTGTTCGGTACGAGATAAACTAAGAGCTGATAGAAGTTATTTTGAAGAAGACCATATTGAGGTGATAGAATCTGATTTTCTAAAACCAGAGACCCTGAAGACCATACCTAAGGATATTGATGTGGCTTATTACCTTATCCATTCCATGTCCAATTCTAGCAAGGATTTTGAAACCATGGAATTGCAATGTGCAATTAATTTCAAGAAATACCTTGAAACCACTAATGTCAAACAAGTCATTTATCTCAGTGGCATCACCAATGAAGATAAACTATCCAAACACCTGCAATCGCGCAAAAATGTTGAAGATGCGTTATCGTCAGATAAATATGCATTAACTGTTTTCAAGGCTGGTATTATTGTAGGATCAGGAAGTTCATCATTCGAGATCATTCGTGACCTCGTTGAGAAACTACCAGTCATGATAGCACCAAAATGGCTCAATACAAAAACACAACCATTGGCAGTTAGAGATGTACTCTCTTTTCTTTTAAAAAGTGCTGGTAACGAAAATGTCTACGATCAGGCCTACGATATTTATGGTCCTGACATCCTCACTTATAAGCAAATGCTTCTGCAATTCGCTGAACAACGCGGACTCAATCGTTACATATTGACCGTGCCTGTAATGACGCCAAAATTATCTTCATATTGGTTGTATTTCGTCACCTCAACATCCTATAAATTGGCAACTAGCCTCGTAAGTAGTATGGGGGTGCAAATTATAGGTAAACAAAGTAATATCAATGAATTACTTGGAGTATCTCCAATATCTTATAATGAGGCAGTGGCTCTTGCTTTCGAGAAAATAGAACAGAACAGCATTGTTTCAAGCTGGAAGGATTCATTTATTAGTAGTGGACGGCTAAAGAATAGTTTCCATAAATATATAAATGTGCCAAAATTTGGGTGTTTCAAGGACCAAAAAAAGAAAGAAATAGCAAATGTAGAACGCAGTCTTGACAAGATTTGGGCCATCGGCGGTGACACAGGTTGGTACTATGGGACATTTCTTTGGCGCATTAGAGGTTATATCGATAAGCTTTTTGGTGGTATAGGCTTGCGCAGAGGGAGAAAAAGCCCAACAGATTTGGATGCTGGTGATGCCTTGGATTTCTGGCGTGTGATCTATGCAGACAAGGATAAGAAGAAGCTGCTTTTATATGCTGAAATGAAATTACCGGGCGAAGCTTGGTTAGAATTCAATATAACAGACAACATTTTGACCCAAACAGCAACATTCAGACCTCGCGGCTTGGCAGGTAGACTTTACTGGTATAGCGTACTGCCATTTCATGGCTTCATATTCAATGGCATGATAAAGAGACTTGCTAATTAAAGGTTTACCTCAAACTTTTTGAATCTTATTCATTCTTCTGTTAAACTTTGTTTAAAGTATATACTCAAACATTAAACATTTTATATGTTTGTGTTAAGAACGATTTAGACATGATTATCGACTCGACATACTTCAATAAAGATCACAAGAAAATCATTAACGATTTAGTAGGTAGGCCTTATACACTTATTGAATCATGGAAATTAAAAGGTGTAGGTTCAAAGCGCATGATTATCGAGGAAGTCAGTCCAAACATGACTCAATACTTGAATACAGTGGCTGATTTGAATTACGCAAACATCGAATTGCGGTCTGGCGGTATTATGGTTTACATAAACAAAGGATTGAAGAACTTCACGTGGATCATTCCTTATTATCAATTGGTCATTTACAAGACAAATGGCACAAGCATTCATGCTCAAGGTCGCTATATACATTTCAAGAACAACAGGACCTTCAAGGAGAACAAGGCTTTTTTTTCTAAGATGCTAAATGCCAAAGTGAAGTACGACATGAAATATAGTTTCTTGGATACATGAAATTGAAAATGGAACATATCGACAGGATCATAGAAATGGCTTGGGAAGACCGAACACCATTTGAAGCTATTAATTACCAATTTCAAGTTAGTGAGCAGCAAGTCATCGAACTCATGCGGAAACATCTGAAGCCAAGCAGTTTCAGGTTATGGAGAAAACGCGTTCAAGGAAGAAAGACCAAACATGAACAGTTAAGGAATTTCTCCGAA
>JABDMQ010000396.1 GCA_013001365.1 Flavobacteriaceae bacterium | reverse complement strand
CGAGTTGGCTGGTTTGCTATAACAGCTAATGATGGTTCTTCCATTACAGAGTTAAAGGAGCAGATATTTGATGTAATGAGAGAGAGACATACTATCCATCCAGAAGATAAAAGGGCCATTGGCCATTTTGACCTTTATGCAGAATATAGTAAGATTGAAGGGCTCTTTGGAGCTTTGAATATTGTTGCCTTTGTGGTCGGAATCCTTGTGCTTCTTTCAGGAATCATTGGGATCAGTAATATTATGTTAATTGTTGTAAAGGAAAGAACCAAGGAAATCGGGATAAGGAGAGCCCTGGGAGCAACTCCTTGGTCCATAAGAGGACAGATACTTTTGGAGTCGATAGTTTTGACGATTATATCAGGAATGGTTGGAATAATTATCGGATCCCTTACAATTTATGGATTGAATGCCATTCTAGAGGCCAACGGTCCAGTAGATATGTTTGCCAATCCGAGTGTTAATTTATCCGTAATACTACTTGCCCTTGCCATACTGGTCATATCCGGTTTGCTTGCGGGTTTCATTCCTGCACAGAATGCAATTAAAGTGAAACCTGTAGAAGCATTAAGAACAGAATAATAACTATCAATATCATATCAATCGAATAGGAAACATGAAAAAATCAATTACCATCATAATACTTGTGATCATTACCATCCTTTTTGGAGGTTCTTTGTATTATTTATATCAAAAAAATGCAGAAGACCCGGTGGTTTATGAAACAGAACAGGCTGCAACAAAGACAATTGTTAAGAAGACAGTGGCCACAGGCAGTATAGTGCCTAAGGAAGAAGTCTTGATCAAGCCGAATATCTCTGGAATAATTGATGAAATTTTTGTGGAAGCGGGTGATATTATAAATAGGGGCGACCTCATAGCGAAGGTAAAAGTTGTGCCTAATGTGTCCTCCTTAACAAGTGCGAAAAACAATATTACTGCTTCGAGAACACAATTAGAAACAGCAAGATTGGCCTTGGAAAATCAGAGAAAGATCTATTTACGTCAGAAGGAATTATTCGATAAGGGCGTTATTTCGGCCAACGATTTTGATACAGCACAGATCTCATTCGATCAGGCGCAACAGCGATTCAATCAAGAAAAAGTGAATTTAACAGGTGCACAGCAGAATTACGACATTATAAAAACAGGAACTACCAGAGGTCTTGGTGCCTCGGCGAATACCGAAATAAGAGCTACGGTTTCAGGCATGGTACTCGATGTGCCAGTTAAGACCGGGAATCAAGTAATTGAAGCCAATAACTTTAATGACGGGACCACCATAGCGACCTTGGCCGATGTGGAGAAAATGATCTTCGAAGGCAAGGTAGACGAATCTGAAGTTGGTAAGATATCTGAGAATCTTCCACTTGAAATTACAGTAGGTGCAATAGAGAACAAGAAATTCGATGCAGTTCTTGATTATATAGCTCCTAAGGGTGTTGTTGAAAATGGAGCCATTCAATTCGAGATAAAAGGTACCTTGAACAAGAAGGATACCACATTCATTCGAGCTGGATTAAGTGCAAATGCGTCAATTATCTTGGCAAGGGCAGATAGCGTTCTTGCATTAAAGGAGGCATTGGTGCAGTTTGATCCAAAGACCCAGAAACCTTTCGTAGAAATAGAACAAGGTGATCAGGAGTTCGAGAGAAAGAATCTCGAACTTGGTATAAGCGATGGAATTTTTGTGGAAATAAAGAGTGGTATTTCAAAGGAAGATAAGATAAAGGTTTGGAATCAGGTCAAACCCGGGCGATTCAATAATTAAATTTAATTTTGTGTTCGGTTAAATAAACTGTAACACTTTAATCAATATATAGACATATATTTTTATAATTGTAACTATGAAGATCAGACTAACCATAATCCTTTTTACAGTTTTCGCAATTACAGTAAATGCACAGGCCAAGAAGTGGACACTTCAGGAATGCGTGACCTATGCTCTTGAAAACAATATAACCATAAAGCAAACAGAACTTGATCTTAAGGCTGCCGAGATAAATAAAAAAGATGCTCTAGGCAATTTCTTGCCTTCAATCAATGCTGGTGGAAACCATTCGTGGAACATCGGTTTGAACCAAAATATAACAACGGGTTTACTCGAAAATCAAACTACCCAATTCTCCTCGATAAATATTAACGGTAACGTGGACATCTATAGAGGCATGCAAAACCTTAACAGGATGCACCGTTCAAATTTGGCAATTCTAGCAAGTCAATATCAGCTAGATAATATAAAGGACGATATTGCCTTGTTCGTTGCTAATTCGTTTCTTCAAATTCTCTTTAATAAGGAGCAACTGAAAGTATTATATGCTCAGAACGAAGTTTCGCAAGAAGAACAAAAAAGAACTGGTGAATTAGTAGAAGCAGGTGTCTTGCCAAGAGGGGATTTGCTTGAGATACAAGCTACTTTGGCAACACAAGAACAACAAATAGTCAACGCTGAAAATGCGGTCATATTATCTAAGATCAGTCTTGCTCAAACCTTATTGATAGATGATTACAGGAATTTTGACATTGCAGATATTGAATATGAAGTACCTTTATCCAATGTGCTAAATGAAACTCCAGAAGTGATCATTGCCAAGGCAAAAGAAACAAGAAGAGACATTCTAATTGCAGAGACCAATGCGGAGATTTCTGAAGACGACCTTAAAATAGCCAGAGGGGCCTTGCAGCCTTCCTTAACCGGATTTTATAGTTATAATACAAGGGCTTCTTATAGCGATATAATTGCGGGATCCGTGCTTAGTACTACCAACCCTACCAGGGTAATTGGAACAGTTGAGGGAACAGGGCAGAATGTTGTGGTTCCTAATTTTGAACCGATTATAGAGGGTCCCGACAAAACAATGGACCAATTCAGGGCAAATGATGGATATAATTTTGGCCTAGCATTGAATATTCCTGTATTCAATGGATTCTCGTTAAGAAACAATGTTGAAAGGAGTAAGGTCAATCTTGAGCGATCCAAGAATCAGTTAGAACAAGCAAATCTTGATCTGGAATCTACGGTATACCAAGCGTATAACGACACAAAAGGAGCTCAAAAAGCCTATGAGGCAGCGTTAAAGACAGTGACAGCAAGAAATGAAGCATTCACATATTCTCAAGAGCGATATAATGTGGGCCTATTGAATGCATTTGATTTCAATCAATCAAGAACACAATTGGAAACGGCCGAATCTGATCTTATTCGTGCAAAATATGATTACATATTCAAACTTAAAGTGTTGGAGTACTATTTTGGTATTCCAATAGCCAATTTAAACTAACCATTATCATGAAAAGAAAGACATTAATAATAATTTCTGTAATCGTTATTGCCTTATTAGCAGTATTAATAGTAGGTAAGAAAGCAGGATGGTTTGGTAAGCAATCTAGCGGGAAGGAGGTTGAAGTCGCTAAGATAACAACCATGAATATTGTTGAAACCGTTTCCGCTACAGGTAAGATACAACCGGAGGTGGAGGTGAGTATTTCTTCAGAGGTTTCGGGAGAAATCCTTGAGCTGCCTTTTAAGGAAGGTCAAGATGTAAAAAAAGGAGATTTGCTGGTACGAGTCAATCCCGATCTGATTCAATCGGCAGTGAATAGGGCCCAAGCAACATATCAAAATGTAAGAGCCAATCTAGAGCAAGCTGAAGCCACCCTTAAACAAGCCAAAGCGGATTATGAAAGGAACAAGGCCCTCTTCGAAAAAGGCGTTATATCCAAGGCAGACTGGGATAGATCCCTGGCCTCTTATGAAACAGCTGTTGCTGGTAAAAGCTCGGCTTATTACAGTGTAAAAAGTGCTGGTGCTACAGTAAATGAGGCAAAAGATAATCTCACAAGAACTACAATTTATGCACCAATGAGTGGCACCATTTCAATGCTGAATATAGAACTTGGTGAGCGAGTAGTAGGAACAGCTCAAATGGCCGGAACTGAAATATTGAGAGTTGCCAACTTGAAGAATATGGAGGTAGAGGTAGATGTTAACGAGAATGATATTGTTAAAGTGTCCATAGGTGATTCGACCATAGTGGAGGTAGATGCTTACTTAAAGAAAAAATTCAAAGGTTTAGTAACAGAGATCGCAAATTCCGCAGCAGGTACTTTGACGGCCGACCAGGTTACGAATTTCAAAGTCAAGGTTAGGATCTTAGAGGAGTCCTACAAGGACCTCTTGGAAGGGAAGCCTGAAACGTATTCGCCGTTTCGTCCTGGTATGACTGCTACGGTCGATATCATCACTAAGAAAAGAAATGATGTCGTCGGAATCCCGATAAGCGCGATTGTCATCAAGACTGATACTTCATCAGCAAAAGGTCCACGTGCCAAGAAAACCAATGAAGGTGGCAAAGAAGAGAAATTTGAATGTGTGTTCATTTATGAAGGAGGGGAAGCCAAATTACGAGTGGTTGAGACCGGAATTCAAGACGACTCCAATATTGAGGTAGTGAAAGGACTTGAGCCTGATGAAGAACTCATCGTTGGTCCATATACAGTCGTCTCCAAGACCTTGAAACCTGGCGATAAGGTTGAGCAGAAATCTGATAATGAAGACGACAAGGAAGAAACCGAAGATTAGTATTTATTGGCAATTATTCTTAACATAGAAACAGCAACTACCAACTGTTCTGTTGCTGTTGCAAGAAATGGAGAAACCCTGGCACTTAAGGAAGATTATAGCCAGGGTTTTTCGCATGCTGAAAAGTTGCATCTTTTCATTAATGATGCCATTAAGGAGAGTAATTTAACTACCGAAACATTAGATGCAATAGCAGTTAGTAAAGGTCCAGGATCCTATACAGGATTAAGAATTGGGGTATCAACTGCAAAAGGCCTTTGCTTTGGCTTGAACAAGCCGCTTATTTCTGTTCCAACATTGACGTCCTTGGCTCATCAGGTTAAAGTTGCTGATGGAATTATTGTTCCGATGTTGGATGCAAGGCGTATGGAAGTCTATTCAGCAGTATTCGACTCGAACTATAAACAGGTCAGGGATACAGAAGCTCAGATTCTTGATGAGACTTCATTTTCACGTTATTTATCGCAAGGGAAGGTTCATTTTATTGGAACAGGAGTCGATAAACTTAAGACCATAATTGACCATAAAAATGCCATATACATTGAGAATAAATTACCTTCAGCGAATGAAATGAGCCTATTATCATTTAGAAAGCATGAAAAAAGCGACTTGGAAAATGTCGCTTATTTCGAACCTTATTATTTAAAGGATTTTGTCGGTGTGAAGCAGAAAAACAACTAATCTGGTTTCTGTATATTGACTCTATGCGGATATGGAATTTCAATTCCTGCATCATCCAATGCGTTCTTACAGCTTTCTAGAGTTCCAAAATAAACGTCCCAATAATCTGCAACTGTTGCCCAAGGCCTTACTGCAAAATTTACAGAACTATCAGCAAGTTCTGATACATTTACCGAGGGAGCAGGATCTTTCAAGACTTTAGGGTCGGAGTTCAGGACCTTCATTAATACATCTTTCGTTTTCTTGATATCCTCGTCGTAACCAACGCCAATGGTCAAATCGACTCGCAATTTACCTTCAGTACTATAATTCGTAATATTTCCATTTGATAACGCGCCATTTGGTATAATGACCTCTTTGTTGGTAGGAGTCAAGATCTTGGTTGTAAATATCTCGATTTCCTTAACGACACCGAGTTCTCCTTGAGCTTCAATAAGGTCCCCTATTTTTATTGGTTTGAAGATCATGATCAATACACCACCTGCAAAATTTGCTAAAGATCCCTGCAGAGCAAGTCCTATAGCAAGACCAGCAGCAGCAAGAATAGCAGCAAATGAGGTTGTTTCCACACCCAATTTTGCCAAAATGGCCAAGAACAAAAGAATTTTAAGGATCCAACCGATCAAATTCGATAGGAACTTTTGAAGGCTCTCATCGTATTCCTTCTTGGTCATTACATTTTTTATGGCTTTCAAGACTTTCTTGATAATGAAAGACCCAACGATCCATATAACAATAGCACCAAGGATCTTGATTCCATATTCCGAGACAAATTCAAATCCCTTGTCAATCCATTTCTGTATTTCCATGTGTGTAAATTTTGATTAATTAATGATGCAAAAATAAACTTTTCCTAAGTAGATTCTTAAAAAGACCATTAAGCTTTCGTGAAGAATTAATAAGGTGATACTTAAAGATATTTTGGTTCTATGAATTTAATAGAACAATGATAAAAGCTATGATAGCTGGTAAGCCTTGGACATAAAACAAGCGCACTTTTTTTGTTGAATAAGCGCCATAAATGCCGGCAATAACAACACAACCTAGTAAAAACAGTTTGAATATTTGATTGTCCATTACCAATGAAAGAATAAGGCCAGCAGCCAAGAACCCATTATAAAGTCCTTGATTGGCAGCCAGAACCTTGGTTTCTTCAGCAAATTCTTTGGATTTGAGCCCAAAGGTCTTAATGCCTTTTGGCTTAGTCCATAGAAACATTTCGAGAACCAGAAAGTAGAAATGTTCCAGCACTACTATAAGGATTAAAATGGTCTCAAAATATTTCATCTAAAAACTATTTTTCAATTAAGTCTATCGCCTTATCGACCTCAGAAACT
>JABDMQ010000171.1 GCA_013001365.1 Flavobacteriaceae bacterium | reverse complement strand
TTTCCTCTCTTATGCAAGCCGCTCAGTTTGTTGAAGTGATAGAGGAGCGACAAGGGTTAAAAATCGGTGCTATCGAGGAGATTGCATACAAAATGGGATACATTACTAAAGAGCAATTGAGAAAATTGGCCAAACCCTTGTTAAAAAGTGGTTATGGGGAATACTTGATGCAATTAAATTAATACACTTTTTGAAACTGATATCCACCACACTTGAAGATTGCTTTATAATTGAACCCACTATATACAAGGATAAAAGGGGCGAATTTTTTGAGTCATTTAATAAAAGAGACCTGGAGAAAGCTCTTGGTAAGTCTCTTTCTTTTGTTCAGGATAATCACTCGATCTCGCATAGGGGAGTACTCCGAGGATTGCATTTTCAAACCGGAGATAAGACACAGGCTAAATTAGTCCGCGTACTAAAAGGCGAGGTGCTCGATGTGGTAGTCGACCTCCGCAAAGAAAGTCCTTCTTACAGAAAATCGTTTAAGACTATTTTATCGGAAAAAAATAATCAAATGTTGTTCATTCCGAAAGGGATGGCTCACGGGTTTCTGTCATTAGAAGATGACACAGTTTTTTTGTACAAATGCGATGAATACTATGATAAAGAGTCAGAATCGGGCATCATCTTCAATGACCCAGATCTTAATATCAATTGGGGATTCCCTTCTGATAAGATAGTTTTATCAGAGAAAGACAGAAAACTACCCAGACTAAAGGACTTAAAAGTATGATTCGGGTATTGATCACCGGAGCAAATGGACAGCTGGGAACAAGTATTCATCACCAGGCAACTGCCTTCCCGGATCTGCAGATCACCTATACAGATAAAACAGAACTCAATATAACAAACCGCGAGTCGTTATCAGATTATTTCTCTAAACAGGAATTTGATTATTGTATCAACTGTGCAGCCTATACAAGGGTGGAGGATGCAGAGAGAAATCCGGATATCGCATTTGCAGTGAATGCCGAAGGAGTAAAATACCTGGCTCAGAATTGTAAAACGAATGGGATAGTTCTTTTCCACATCTCAACGGACTATGTCTTCGATGGGAAGAAAAAAGAAGGGTATCTTCCATCTGACCTGCCGAATCCTCTCAACATATACGGAGAATCAAAACTAAAAGGCGAGCAGTATATTCAGGAAATCTTAAAGGAATATTTGATAATCAGGACCTCCTGGTTGTACTCTGAATATGGGGATAATTTTTACAACACTATCCTTCGAAAAGCCAGGGAAGGAAAAAACTTGAGAGTTACAGATGCCCAGATAGGATGTCCTACAAATGCCAATAATCTGGCAATGCACATCCTTCAATTGATTAATAATTCAGCATGGAAGCCGGGGATCATCCACTTTACGGATAAAATACCCATGTCTTGGTTCGATTTTGCAGTGTCAATTACCAAATCACATAAACTCGATAAGGATATAAAGGTTGTTAGGGATAGGAATTATCGTAGTTTTGCACAAAGACCCGAGTATAGTATATTACTCGAAGAAAAGTCGGGTAACGAATGATAAAGAAAAACCTGATTGTATTTGGAACTCGCCCCGAGGCTATTAAAATGGCGCCCCTGGTAAAAGAATTCCATAAATATCCCGAAAAGTTTGAGACAAGGGTTTGCGTCACCGCACAACACAGGGAGATGCTGGATCAGGTTTTGGCATTTTTTGAAATTACACCCGATTACGATCTGGACCTAATGCGTCCGAATCAGAATTTGTTCTCATTAACGGCTGATATAATCACAAATCTCAAGGAGGTACTGGAGGACTTTAAGCCGGATTATGTTTATGTTCACGGAGATACATCCACAACTATGGCTGCTTCACTTGCAGCATTTTATTCAGGCTCCAAGGTTTGTCATGTAGAAGCCGGCTTGCGGACGTTTAACAAACTTTCACCTTTTCCTGAAGAAATGAATAGGAGGATTGCAGGGGTAGTCAGTGATTATCATTTTCCTCCAACAGAGAAATCCAAAGAGAATCTGCTGAAAGAGAATGTGAATGAAAATCAACTTCTGGTTACGGGAAATACCGTTATTGATGCTCTGAACTTCAGTTCTGAAAAAGTAAATCGAGAAGATTTTAAAGACAGAGAAATTGAAGATTTAAAGAGTTCCATAGATAATAATAAAAAGATCATACTTGTCACGGGTCACAGAAGAGAAAATCACGGACAAGGATTTATCAATATTTGTAAGGCTCTAAGCACTATTGCAAAGGAGAATCCAGAGGTGGAGATTATATATCCAGTTCATTTAAATCCTAATGTCCAGAAGCCGGTTTACGACCTTTTGGGAAAGGTATCCAACATTAAACTTATTGCACCTCTATCTTACCCGGCATTTGTATGGTTGATGTCAAAATCATATCTGATAATTACCGATAGCGGAGGAGTGCAGGAAGAAGCGCCCAGTCTCGGCAAGCCTGTTCTTGTAATGCGAGATACAACAGAACGTCCTGAAGCAGTTAGTGCAGGAACTGTAATTCTGGTGGGTACTGATGTTGTGAGGATTACAATGGAAACTGAACGATTGTTAAAAGATACTCTTCATTACAAGGAAATGAGTGCAAAGCACAACCCCTATGGTGATGGCACGGCTTGCAAAAAGATTGTAGAATTTATTGAAAACCTAGCTTAGTATGGAAAATCGGGATGTCGTAATGATGGGATTGGGATATATAGGTCTGCCAACGGCCGCTTTGATCGCAAAAAGTGGAAGCACTGTTCATGGGGTAGATGTAAATCCACACATTGTTGAAACGATCAACAGAGGGGAAATTCATATTGTTGAACCATCCCTGGATAAGGAAGTTTCCAATGCGGTAGATAAGGGGTTACTCAAAGCAGCACTGGAACCGGTGTCTGCCGATACATACCTTATTGTTGTTCCCACACCATTTAAAGGCAAAAATGAGCCTGACATATCATTTGTAGAAGCTGCCACCAAGGCAATTATTCCTCTGTTAAAGGAAGGTGACCTGTATATTATCGAATCAACTTCCCCTATAGGCACAACCGATAAGATGAAGGATCTGATTTGCAACCATAGACCGGAGTTGCGGGATAAAATTTTTATTGCTTACTGCCCTGAAAGAGTACTTCCCGGCAATGTGATGTATGAATTAGTTCATAATGACAGGGTGATTGGAGGAATTGATGATAAATCTACAGAAAAGGCCGTCGAGTTTTATTCTAAATACGTCAAAGGAGCTCTTCATAAGACGAACGCCAGGACGGCAGAGATGTGCAAACTGGTGGAGAACTCATCCAGGGATGTTCAGATTGCATTTGCAAATGAATTATCCCTTATATGTGATAAAGCCGATGTAGATGTCTGGGAACTAATAGATCTGGCAAATAAACATCCACGGGTAAATATCCTAAAACCGGGATGTGGCGTTGGAGGACATTGCATAGCCGTAGACCCTTATTTTATCGTTTCAGATTATCCCCTGGAATCTAAAATTATCGGTGCTGCGCGGGAGATAAATAATTATAAATCCTTCTGGTGTGCGGAGAAAATTCAGAATGCGAAATTGAAATTCCAACTGGAGAATGGAAGAAAACCTAAGATTGCAATTATGGGACTGGCTTTTAAACCGGACATTGATGATCTTCGTGAATCTCCAGCTAAATATATAGCACAAAAGGTGCTTCAGAATGCCAACAATGAAGAATTCTTTATAGTTGAACCCAACATAGAATCGCATACAATTTATAAACTGACAAACTATAAGGAGGCAATTGAAAATGCGGATATAATAGCCTATTTAGTGGCACATAAGGAATTTAAAAAATTAAAACCGAAGGAAGACAAAGTTATTCTTGATTTTTGTGGTATTGGAGTTGTATGATATATAAATCATAGACCGATAGGATACTTTCAAGAATTTTTTACGAATTAAGTGATACAAATTCAATCATAAACTAACCACAACTTTTGGAATAATTGAAGATGGTGGGATGTTGTTGTCAAATGAGAAATTTTAAAAATTCCTAAAGCACATTCTCACTTAATTATGCCAGGTATATTTCATATTAATTTTTAGTCAATTGAGGAATCTAAACTTTAAAAGAATATTCAAAGAAAAAAAATGAAATCTATTAGAATAGGAAATACTATTATAAATGAAGAAAATCCTTGTTTTATTATTGCTGAAGCAGGTGTAAATCACAATGGAGATCTTGAGATGGCACTTGAATTAGTAAGAAAAGCTAAGGAAATAGGCGTAGATTGTATAAAGTTTCAAACTTTTAAGGCAGAAAGTGTTATTACAAAAAAAGCCCCAAAAGCGGCGTATCAGTTAGAGGTTACCGACCCTGGAGAGAGCCAGTTTGAGATGCTTAAAAACCTGGAATTGACTTATGAAGATTATATTAGCATTATTCAGGAATGCAACGAGCATCAAATAACATTCCTCTCTACTCCCTATAATGAAGAAGATGCTGATTTTCTAAATGAACTAGGGGTTACTGCGTTTAAAATAGCTTCTGGGCAAATTGTAGAACTTGCATTTCTTGAGCATGTAGCCAAATTCGGCAAACCAATAATTTTGTCTTCTGGAATGGCCACATTGGCCGAAGTTTTTGAGGCCGTAATGACAATACGAGCTGCCGGTAACGAACAGATGGCCATATTGCAATGTACAACCAATTATCCTTCTAGAAATGAGGATGCAAACATTAGAGCCATGATTTCCATGGGTGAGTCCTTGGATTTATTATATGGATACTCAGATCATATTGAAGAAAATTTTGCTTGCTATGCTGCCGTTGCTCTTGGAGCAAAGATCATTGAAAAGCACTTTACACTGGATAGAAATTTGCCTGGCCCAGACCATAAGGCTTCTTTGAATGTTGAGGAATTCAAATCTTTGATTGACGGAATCCGAAAAACGGAAACTGCCCTAGGGAGTCCTGTAAAAAAGCCTTCACTAAAAGAAATTGAAAATATCAATGGGATGCGAAGGAGTATTGTACTAAAAAATTCGATCAGGAAAGGTGAAATTATTACCGCTGATAATATGGCGTTTAAACGACCGGCTACTGGGATTTCCCCGAAAAGAAAAAAAGAATTGATTGGCAAACTGGCTTCAATGGATATTGGCCAAGACATACCCCTCCAGGAAAGTATGATTATATGGGACAAGAATTAGACATATTAGAAATTACTCAGGATAATTCCGCTGTGTTGACTTCTTTTATAAATACCTTGAATGAGGAACAAAAATCATTCAGATACTTTAAGAATAGAAGTTTAGAGGCATTGGATAATCATATATTTACCTGCCTCCTGATGTTAAAGGATAATGCCGTTGGATATGGTCATTTGGATGTAGAAGATAAAATCGTCTGGTTAGGGATTGTTATAAAAAAAGAATATCAAGGAAGAGGATTAGCCAGGGAAATTATGCAGGAATTGCTTAGCAAGGCCAGTGAGAAAGGAATAGAAAATATACATCTGTCTGTAGATAACGACAACGAAAGAGCAATAAAATTATATGAGGGCTTTGGTTTTGAAGTTGTTACTAAAAAGGATGACTTTTCAATATTGAGAAAAAAAGTTTCGAATATTGGGAATAATACCAAGCTATTCGGAATTAGCACCTTAGCTTTTTCAAAAAAAACCAGAGAAGAAATTGTTGCCTTGGCAAAGGAGAACGATTGGACAATTGAATTCAGCTCTAGCTTCCCATTTTCTGAAGACATGATTGATTTTTTTACTGAAACCGATATCAAGCGGTTAGCGCATAATTACTTTCCTGCCCCAAAGGAACCTTTTGTGATAAACCTTGCTAGTATAAATAATACAATTCGGCAACGCTCAATAGATCATTGTATTCAGGGACTACATCTCACCAAGAAATGCGGGGCACCTTACTTTACAGCTCATGCAGGATTTTGCATTGATCCGGATCCGCATCAATTGGGACGACAATTGGATGTGAATGTTGTCATTGATCGTGATTTAAATTGGAAATATTTTTTGGATTCGGTTCAAATTATACTTGCAGAAGCAGAAGGCTTAGATCTTTCGTTTTTGATTGAAAATAATGTTACCACCAAATTTAATCTTCGTGATGACGGGCAGGAGGTTCTTTTTTGTTCAAGGGCAGAGGAAATGATAAAACTTGTAAATGAAATATCGTCAGACAGATTTGGATTACTTTTGGATACAGCACATTTGAAAGTATCGGCCCAAGCATTGAATTTTAACATGCATGAAGCAGTTGATCTAATAAAACCGTATGTCAAGTATGTTCACCATAGTGATAATGACGGTGAAAGAGACACTAACGATTCAATATCAACTAACTATTGGTTTCTACCGAAAATGATCTATTTTGAGGATTGTATTCACATTCTGGAAGTGAAAAACATAAATACAAATCAAATTAAAAACCAGTTAAGTTTACTGAATTAACAATGGGCGTTGAAAAAATACCAATATATAAACCCTATATAGGGGAAGACGAAAGTAAAATCGTTGCAGAATGCATGGAATCTACTTGGATATCGAGCCAAGGAAAATATATAAATGCATTCGAACAGAATATTCAAAAATACACTGGTGCTAACCATGCAATTGCTGTCAGTAATGGTACTGTGGCCATTCATTTGGCAATGTTGGCCTTAGACATTGGACATGGAGATGAGGTTATTACAACTAATTTCACATATGTAGCTTCATCAAATTCTATTTTATATGTTGGAGCTAAACCAGTTTTTGTGGACATAGATCCCTTGACTTGGAATTTGGATCCCTCCCTTATTGAAGAGAAAATCTCGCCAAGAACTAAAGCTATCCTGTATACCAACGTTTATGGTGTGCCTGGCGATTACAATGAGTTAAAAAGAATTGCAGATAAGCACGGACTCTTCCTAATTGAGGATGCAGCAGAGTCTTTTGGGGCTACCTTTGAAGAGAAGGCTTCAGGTACCTTAGGGGATATTTCAACTTATTCATTCTTTGGAAACAAGACAATCACAACAGGGGAAGGCGGAATGGTCTTAACACCAGACAGAAAATTGGCGGATAAAATCAGAAAGCTCAAAAACCAGGGTAATTCAGAAACAGTCAGGTATTATCATGATATTCTAGGGTATAATTACAGAATGACCAATATACAAGCGGCTATTGGCGTTGCTCAGTTAAAAAAGATA
Source organism: Flavobacteriaceae bacterium (assembly GCA_013001365.1). Lineage (GTDB taxonomy): Bacteria > Bacteroidota > Bacteroidia > Flavobacteriales > Flavobacteriaceae > JABABD01. The sequence goes on along the minus strand of JABDMQ010000171.1, from coordinate 6,223 downwards.
AAAGAGATATTAGAATTAAAGGCACAAATACAACAAAATTATGAAGAGGGACTAAAGGATTTGGTAAATTTCCAAAAACTGCCTGATAATTCTTCTTCATCTTATTGGATGTGTTCTATTTTATTCAGTACAATTAAGGAAAAGGATCATATTATCGCCAAATTGAATGATGAAAAGGTGGAAACAAGACCATTTTTTACACCCATTGATGAATTACCTTTCTACGAGAAAATCGAAGATTGTCCCATCTCTAAAAAGATATCTGCATTGGGAATCAATTTGCCCAGTTTTCCGGCACTAGAAACTAAGGATCAGAGTAGGATAATAGAATTAATAAGAAATAATATTTAAAAGTTTTGAAGAAAAAAGCATTTATAACAGGGGTTACTGGACAAGATGGGAGCTATTTAGCCGAGTTTTTATTGGAAAAAGGATATGAGGTTCATGGAATGGTCAGAAGATCAAGCCTAGAACAGAAATTAAGGATTGATCATCTCTACAAGGGCGTGGATAGTCATGAATTGGATTTCCATGTTCATTATGGAGACATGACGGATTCATCTAATATAATGAGATTACTTCAGGAAATTGTGCCTGATGAAGTATATAATTTAGCAGCACAAAGCCACGTAAGAATTTCATTTGATATCCCAGAATATACCGCTAATGCAGATGCCATAGGCAGTCTTAGAATCCTTGAAGCGATAAGGATATTAGGATTGCAAAACAAAACAAAATACTACCAGGCTTCTACTAGTGAGTTATATGGAAAAGTTCAGGAAATTCCGCAAAAGGAAACGACTCCTTTTTATCCACGAAGCCCTTACGGAGTAGCTAAAATATATTCGTACTGGCTGACGATCAATTATCGGGAAGCTTATAATATATATGCTTGTAACGGCATCCTATTTAATCATGAGAGCCCAAGAAGAGGGAATAGTTTTGTGACAAAAAAAATTGCTGAGTCTGTCGCCAAAATTAAGGCGGGGAAACTCAATAAAATTCGTCTTGGAAATTTGGATGCAAAGCGTGATTGGGGTTATGCAAAGGATTATGTTGAGGCCATGTGGCTTATGCTTCAACAAGAAAGAGCTGAAGACTTCGTAATTGCTACAGGCGAAACACATACCGTTAGAGAATTTGTAGAATATGCGTTCAAGCATATTGATATTGAAATCGCATGGAAGGGAAAAGGCGTGGATGAAGTGGGTTATGACAGCAAATCAAATAAAACACTGGTTTCCATAGACCCCTATTATTTTAGACCAACAGAAGTCGATATCTTAATAGGAGATTCTACCAAAGCTAAAGAAAAATTGAATTGGGAAGCCACAATTAAGTTCAAAGAATTAGTAGATATTATGATGGAACATGAACTATCTAAGATTTAATTAGAATCGATCTATGAAGCCGCTGATAATAATTCCTGTGAGAGGTGGATCAAAAGGAATTCCCGGGAAGAATATCAAGAAATTGGGAGGGAAACCTTTAATACAATATACATTGGATGCGGCTCGGGAGTTATTTAGCGATAAACAAATATGTGTTTCTACCGATTCTCCAAAGATTAAGGAAGTAGTAGAACATTTGGGCCTTGAGGTACCTTTCTTGAGACCCGATGAGCTAGCTTCGGATACGGCTAGCACCTATGATGTACTACTTCATGCTCTGAATTATTACGAGGATAAGAAATATCACCCTGATGTAATTATTTTGCTACAGGCAACCTCTCCTTTTCGAACTTCAAAGCATATCAGAGAGGCCCTGGAACTTTATAGCAATGAATATGATATGGTTGTTTCGGTAAAAGAAACTAAATCAAACCCATATTATGTGTTATTTGAAGAAGATGAAGATGGGTGGTTAACAAAATCTAAAACGGGGAGTTTCACTCGCAGGCAGGACGCCCCTAAGGTATGGGAGTACAATGGAGCTGTGTACGTAATAAATCCAAAATCACTTAGAGAAAAAAATCATTTTAAATTCCGTAAAGTAAAGAAATATGTAATGGATGAACTTTCATCCATAGACTTGGATGAAGAGCTAGATTGGAGAATAAGCGAGTTTTTACTAAAGGAGCAAATAGTACAATTATAATTACACATTATATAGTCACACAATGATAAGGAGGATTGAAGACAAATTTTCCAAATTGGTCCACCTTCTTAGAAAAACGATATTTTTATGGTGATCTGTCTTGAATTGCAGTGAATTAGCATCTGGGATTGAATAAATTACTTTGACTTAAAATAAGATATCGAACGTGCTCCATCTGAATATTAAATGAAAAGATATTTTTTCTTGAATGAACAATTAAGAACAACGGTAAAGTATATTTTTTTTGAAGGCTTGTCCAAAGGAGGAGAACAATTCATTCTAATATTTCTACCAGTTTTATTACAAGACTCAGAAAGTCAATATCTCTCAATTCTACTACTAATTTCACTATCCGGGCTAATTAAGCTTGTAAATCCAGTAAATAATGCGAATGCTATATTTGGTGTAATCGACAAATTTAGCAAGCAAGACATATTAAATACGGTTTTCTTTTTTAACCTCTTTGCTTTTATATTTTTCCTCTCCATAGCATTAATATTTCAAACAAGTTTTTTGGAGTATTATAAAATCGACTCTTTTTGGCCAATAGTATTTTTGACAGGATACATGTTTTTTAGAAACTTTTTTGAAATTTCTTCTTTTTATGAAGTTCTGATTGAAAATCATAGTCATTCCATGTTCTTGAAGAATATGCCTTTTTTTCTATCTTTTTTACTGCAGCTTGTATTTATTTTTCTGCTAAAAATCGATATCATATTTGGGTTTTTTCTTGCAAAGTTTATCGCATTTTCTTTAATCGGCGTTTGGGTTGTTTTTAAGGGTGATTTTAAGCCCGTATTCAATTTTAAGGCAAAAATTTTTAAAGAAGTATTTAGATATAGTTCAACACTATGGATAAACGTTTTTGTAGGTTGGTTAATGGGCTATGGAGCTTTAAATTTAACCAAATTGTTTTTAGAAGATAGCTACTCCTTAGCCCTTGGGAGAATGATTAATTTATGGATGGTGCTTTTACTTGTCGCGAATGGAGTCAACAATGTTTATGCTCCAATTTTAAAAAGAAAATATAAAGAGAATTATCAGCTATCGGTGAATTTTAGAAATAAGATTTTATTGTCTTTTATATCATTATCTATAGTAGGTGCTACTTTGAGTTATTTCGCTATGAAGATTTGGCCTCTAAACGATCTAAAACTAGCTCCATTCGTTTTTATTATACTTTTTGCGCAAGGTTTTCAATATGTTTCAACTCCTTTTTATTTTTTGGCTAATAGATTTAAGAAATTCGTATTTGTCAACTTGATTTGTGGGATATTTGTTTTAAGTTATTCTTTAATACTTTTTAAGAACAGTTCAGGATTAAGTATTAATTTGTTTCTAAGCTTATATCTTATAACATATTTAGTTAGAGCTTTAATTATTTTCAGTTTCAGCAATGTGCAAATCGCGACGAAGAAATGATAGTCTTTAAAGTAAAAAATATTAAGAAGGTGATATTGGCTTCCATGTTTTGGCCCGTAACAATTTCATCTATTACTTCAAATTACCTATTCCTTCTAATTCCGTTTTTTTCAAAGCTTGATTTATCCAATAAGCGCAAATTCACAGAAGTAAGTTTTTTTATTTTTTTTTTAATTGCATCATGGCTTTTGGGAATTATTTGGTTTGCAGAAGCTGGGTATATTTTAAGAGGTTCAGCGAGTAGCTTAGCCATTATACTTCCTTTTACTTTACTATTATTTATACTTCCTTTTAATCTGTCAATGATTAAAAGAAGTATTGTTATAGTTTGTTTTATCTATAGTCTACTTGTGATATTTCACGTTGTGTACAGTCTTAATATCCCATTTTTCTATGCCGATGGTGCAAAGAGCTTATTGCAGCCTTTTGTTCCTGATTGGCCACAGAGATATATTATTCTATTAGGAATAGCACTACATCTTTTATTACACAAATTAAAGACTAAGGTAAGTCTGTTTGGATTACTTTGCTTTATGGTCATCTCATATGCCTTTTTTATGAGTTTTACAAGAACGGCTTACCTTTCACTCATAATCAGCATGATGTATTATCTTGTTCCATTAAAACCAAGATTTAACAGAAAAGCACTTAAATATTTATTGATAAGTACTTTGGTTTTAATTCTGATATTTATTTATGATTATTACAACAGGCAACTTAGTCTTCAAATATTTGATAAAATATTAAACAAATTTGTTGAAGCCCTGGGGGCTTTTAATGAGGGGACAGGTGAGAAATCAGTTTCTGAAAGGTTTCAAACATGGAAGGAAATACTTCGGTTTACATTTGTGAACAACCCAATAAGTGGAACAGGCGGTATAGGTGCTGGTGTACTTAAAAGTCAGAACATGATTGACATTCCCAATAATTCCGCGCATAGTCAATATTTTGATATTTTTCTAAGGTTTGGAATACTTGGGCTGGTGTTTTTCTTCTATTTTTTTAAGAGGGTATTCTTGTTTTTTGGCAAGGAGATAAAGGCTTGTATAATATTCATACTTTTATTCAGTATAACACATGAGACTTTAAAATTGACCTACGTTATGCTATTTTTCATCCTAATGATTAATTTATCATATGACCGCAAAAATACCGCTGTTGAATTATGATAAAATCCGTACTCTGGTTTTATGTAGCGCATTTTTGGCGCTTCTCTTTTCATTAACGGCCTCCAGCCTGTTTATTATAATTTTTATAGTGCTAACGGTCTGGGAGTTCCGAGACCCAAAAATCTATATTCAACAGAACAAATTAGGTTGGCTGTTTTTTTTGATCTTTATATTTCATCTTATTTCTGTGTTTTGGACGGAAGATATGCATCGCTATGTTCAGTTCATAGAACGAAACCTATCTTGGGTTTTGTTTCCAGCGCTATTGTCAAATAAATTAAAAGAATCAATAGACCTGAAATTATTCAAAAAAGTATTTTTCATAGGATTGGTCATTTTTGCCTTAATCAACGAACTGATCATCGTGTATGATTTTATTACCACCACGGTCCATGAAAAAACAGTTAGGTTATTTTTCAGTAGATATTATCAACTGAGTAATTCCATTAGAATCTCGGATATTCATTATCCATATCTCAGCTTGTATAACACAATTGCAATAATTTTCGGCATTTCGATAATAAAAAGAAAGGGCAGATCTTTTTGGATAGCTATCGGTTTGCTATTGCTGCTTTTCTACAATTTTCAATTGGGCAGCAGAGTGTTTTTTGTGATTAACTTCATAATCTTTTTCTATGCTTGTGTTATTATCTTTCTTAAGGGTGACAAATACTTAAGGATATTCTTGCTATGTATTCTTGCGGGAATTCTATGGTATGCCAAGCCCGTACTTGCCCACTCGTATGCACGATTTGTTTCGAGGCTTGAAGCAACTTATGCCCCACGGAACTCCCTTTCTGAATTTTACAGGCCAGATAGATGGAAGATATGTGTCGAATTGATCAAAGATAATTTGCTCATTGGTTTAGGACCTGCAGATGTTGAAAAGTCACTTCAGGCAAAATACATCGAAAACAATTTTACTATTTCCGTTTCTGAGAAATATAATAGTCATAACCAGTATTTGGACTATACCCTGCGATTTGGAATATTTGGCGGGTTACTTTTGATAACAACAGTGGGCCTATTGTGCATTAATGCATTCTTAAACAAGGAATATGATATGATGGCCATTTTCCTCGTTTTTGCTATTGCAATGATGACGGAAAATTATTTGTCAGTCCAAAGAGGGATAGTTCCTTTCTGTATGCTCGCACTATTATTTCATAATAAATATGTTAAAAACAAACCACTTGAAAGATTATATAATAACAACTAATGGTATTGTAACTCTCGACGAGCTTAAAGTCAATTTTCCTAATAAAATGTTGGTTTTCGATGAGAATTTTATAAAATTCTGTTATCGGATCGCAAAAAATACACACAGGCTAGAAGGTGATCAAATCAAAATTTACTGTAATCTACTTTTTTTGAAATCGGATAAAATCAAGATCCTATATCACCTTCATAATTTAGATGAAGCAGAGCGTTTAAGAGAAATTCACATTGATTTTATCTCGAGGATAAAATTTAATTATCTTTTTTCTAAAAATGTTTCTATTTCAAAAGAAGATTCAACGGTAAATCTATTGCCC
>JABDMQ010000164.1 GCA_013001365.1 Flavobacteriaceae bacterium | reverse complement strand
ACCCAGACAACATGTAATACTACATTATCATAAGCTGGGTCACTTTCGTGGTGATGTGCGTACCAGTCTGAAGATTTTAAATGTATTTCTAAGTTACCGGCCCATACTTGGCCATCAAGCCTAATTTTAGCATTAAAGAAATCGGGTCCAGAATCATGATTATGTTCTCCAGTGTCAATGACTTCTAGTTCCTTATCATCGTTAGTCTTAAGATGTGTTAATTGAAATTTCTTATGTCTCCATAAATAGTGTAAGAAGTCTTCCCGCATAACTGCTGAAATTACAAAATATTAATGGGAATCCAGTTGAAGAAATAACTTGGATATTGCGTTATGGAATCGAGATAAATTAACCAACATTCTTCACTCGATTACTATAAAAACTAAGTAATTCGTGAAACTCATTGGCATCAAAAGGCTTGCTCATATATCCATCCATCTTGAATTTCCTTGTCTTTACCTTAACCTCGTTTTCGGCAAAAGCCGTAAGAGCAATAATTGGAATAGAAGACTTTATGGAATCCTTCATGCTCCGAATTTTCCTTGTGGTCTCGTAACCGTCTAGCACAGGCATCTGCAAGTCCATTAAAATAAGGTCATAGTCTCTTTTGCTGTAAGCCTCAAGCAACTTCTTACCGTTTTCGGCAATTTCGTAATGTATTTTCCACTTGGCAAATAGTTTTCTCAAGACCAAGACATTGAGTTTATTGTCTTCGGCCACAAGCACTCTCAAGTCTATTGGATCCGTTGCGGTTTTTTCTGACTTTACGGGTAATGTATTATTACTCAATTTGGATTTTTTATAGGTGATGTCAAACCAAAACTCAGACCCTATTTTTGGTACACTTCGCATTCTTAGGTCGCTATCTTGCAACTGCAATATCTTTCTGCTTATAGTTAGACCAAGACCTGATCCACCATATAATTTTTTTGTACTGTCACCAGCTTGTACAAAGCTCTTGAAAATCGCGCCTTGTTTATTGTAAGGAACTCCGATGCCTGTATCCTTGACCATGAATCTTATTCTGATATCAGACTCGCTTTCTTCAAGCAATTTCACAGAAAGAACTATGGCACCTGTCTCTGTAAATTTATGTGAATTACTTAACAAATTATTCAAGACTTGCGATAACTTTAGGCTATCTCCTAAAATGTTATTCGGGATCCTCTTGTCCATTGCAACCCTAAATGTCAAGAATTTGTCCTTGGCCAAGGGCTTGAAGTGGTTAAGAAGATTATTAAGGAGTTCTTTCAAGTCAAAATCTGTTTGAACAAGTTGAATCTCCTCAGACTGTAATTTGTTCAAGTCCAGAAGGTCATTGATAAGAGCCAACAAATGTTCTCCTGAATATTTCAGGGCCTCAAGGTTCTCTAACTGATCCGGCAAGAAATTTTCCATGAGCATGACATTCGACAAACCAATTACAGCATTCAATGGTGTCCTTATCTCATGGGAAATTGTCGATATAAAATCGTCTTTGATCTTACTTGCCTTCTGCAATTCAATCTCTGTCTCCTTTATCTGTGTTACGTCCGCCATAGTACCAATGGCCCCAGTGGACCTACCTTCACAATCTTTAGTTCTAGAAACCTGAAGGTCAATCCATTTCTTGTCCTGATTCGGTGTATAGTATTTAAACACAACCTTGTATTCCTCTTGTTCCTCAAGAAGAAATTCCTGCAAGCGGAATTTTTCCGCCTTGTTCATTCCTTTTAACAATTCTTTGTAATTCTTGTTCAAGGAATTTTTTATCGTCAAGCCTGTTAGCTCTTCCCATGCATGGTTAAGGTAAATGAAATTCCCTTTATTATCTGTCTGGAATAACACGTCCTTAATGGTATTCACAATATTATCCAGTTTTGATTTTGTGTCATCGTTTTCGCTCTGCAAAGCTTGGTTGGCCTTGAAAAGTTCTTTTGAGCTTTCCTCCAAGATGTGCTCAACATGAAGAATGTCTTTGTCAAAACTCATATAGGCTTCATTGATCATTTCGAAGAATTCAGCATTCTCCAAAACGAAGGGAAAGGTAAACCCTGATTTAGTGATTTGCCTTCTGAGCAGTCTATGTAAATCGTTCTTTAGCATTCAGAAAGCGTTGTGATTGTCATCGTTTGGTTATGTAATTCGCAAGATGAGAACTCGCCATGCGGTGCAATTTCTCCATATGAATAAAACCCAGTGAT
>JABDMQ010000158.1 GCA_013001365.1 Flavobacteriaceae bacterium | reverse complement strand
ACCTTAAGAAAGACATAAATTATGTGTTTGGTGATATTATAGAAGCAGTTTACGTTTGGGAACTATCAAATCCTAAAAGTGATTTCAAGAAAAGCGAAGCCATTATTGATGAAGCTATCGCTGGTTTTGACGAGTTGATCGCCAAAGTAAACGATAAGAAAGTTGATGACCGTGGTTTGCATTTAAAGACCATTGGCAAGGAGTTAGAATCCAAAGGAAAGGAACTTATTGATAAAATCAATAAACTCTAAAATGAGATTCTTTGAAATAGAAAAGGATACTAATTATCTTCTGAATCCGATATCTCTTCAATCAAGATTTTCAATTCTTTACCATATTTAGAACTCGCTATCGAATCAGGTAACGATCTATAGATGGTGTCTAGGTATTTCAATCGGGCATCCATGATCTCAGTTAATGCCAGATATGGAGATACACGGCTTGTTTTATGATTCAATGCAAAGTTGATCGTATATAGATATTTGCTTTTTAAAAGACTTTCTTGTTGAAGATTGGTTTCCATGGCCTTAATTGAATCGTTATCTTTCAAGGCATCAAAATTCTCTTTGATGATATCCAGTTTCTTGTTGTTGTATTTCAAGGCCATATCATTGTGTTCCTGTAATAAGGTCTGTTCCCTTGAGCCTACGATGTTGGCGTCAAAGGCGAAATTCTTAAGAGTAGTATTGATTTCGGTAATTCCTTTGTTCGCGAAGAACCTTATTCTACCTTCATCCGTATCATTTTTGTCCAAAACTAAATAAAGCACCTCAGGTTCCTCGAGGTTTGTTTCAAGAACGAATTCTGGAGTTCCGCTAATTAAAATAGAATCCAATGTTACCATTGCTGTATCTTGAATTTTCTTAAGATAAATGGTGCCTTTTTTCAAGCCTTTCACATTACCTATTACGGTCAAGTCAGCTTTATTATTACTACAAGCGACAATGGAAATGGTTAGAACAAATAATATGATGTTTTTCACGAAACTGGTTTTAAGCTTGGCAAATATCTTATAAAAATAAATCAATAGCTAGCCTGCGGATGCAATTTTCATTAACTCTGCACATAACATGGCGCCATAGGTGCCAACAACGTAACCAAAAACAGCAAGAAGCGCACCAACAGTTGCCAAGGATGGGTGAAAGGCCGCTGCAACAACTGGTGCAGACGCAGCACCGCCGACATTAGCTTGACTACCAACTGCAAGGAAGAAGTATGGCGCCTTAATGAGTTTTGCTACAAGGATGAGCAGCCCTGCATGTATGGCCATCCAAACCAACCCTATAGCGATCAAACCCGGGTTCTCAAAGATTTTCCCTAGATCCATTTTCATACCTATCGTCGCCACTAGTATGAAGATGAATACGCTTCCAATTTTACTTGCTCCAGCGCCTTCATAGTTCTTTGCTTTGGTATAAGATAATGCGATCCCAATAATGGTTGCAATACTGATTAGCCAAAAGAATTGACTTCCGAACGAAGACCAAGCACTGCTCTTATCGCTTACAGCTTCAACATTCTCTTTTAAGAACGCAGAAATATTATCTGCACCAAAATGGGCAATTCCAACAGCTGTAAATGCCAAGGAAAGAATGACCATGAAATCGGTAAGGGTAGGATTCCGCTTTATCTTCTCGGCAAAGGTAGTTACGGTTATCTTTAATTCTTCAATAGCAGAATCATCAGCTTTCAACCAATTATCTATTTTCTTGTTTTTGCCAATGCCTAATAAAATGGCCGCCATCCAAATATTGGCTGCTACAATATCAACCAATACCATTCCACCAAACTTTTTAGGATTGTATTCATATATTTCCAGCATGGCTGCTTGATTGGCACCTCCACCGATCCAACTTCCAGCTAATGTTGCTAGACCTCTCCAAACGGCATCTGGTCCTGCACCACCAACAGTTTCTGGGGAGACCGTTGAAATAAGCAAAATAGCCAATGGACCACCTATTATAATGCCAATTGTCCCAGTAAAGAACATGATCAATGCTTTAGGGCCCAGATTGAAAATGGCTTTCAGGTCAATACTCAAAGTCATCAATACAAGAGCAGCAGGCAATAAATACCGACTCGCAATGAAATAGGTTTGAGACATTTGATCTGAAATCAATCCCAATGAATTGAAAATAGCAGGGATAAGGTAACACATCAAGATTGCTGGAATGTATTTATAGAATTTAGACCAGAATCCGGTTTTTTTTGATTCCGTATAAAAAACGAATCCGAGAGTAAGCATTAATAGTCCAAAGACAATAGCGTCATTAGTGAAGAGAGGTTGATTATCCATATCAAATTAATTACGACGGCAAAATATGAAAAATAAAAGGGATGCCTAAATCAATTAGAGATTCAGCCAATACGTCAATTTTGCATTCAATGTCCTGAATCGAGGTGCAAAAACGCCATCTGCAAAGTAATTATCATTATAAACGATAAATAGGTCTGATAGTGGTGCGAATCGCCATTGTAGCCTTGTGTTTATGCTAAAGTTTTCTTGCTGTGTACTATATTGAACAAATGTAGACCAAAAGATGTTCTTTGAGAATGTAACGTCAAATCGGGGGCCGATAAGCCACAAGGAAGCATCAGGGTAAGGATCCGGTAAGTTGATTTTATCGAAATTCACTTGGATCGAAGTGGCGAAATAGGGCTGAAGACGCCAATTCAGTCGAGTTTCAATTGATAATTTATCACCATTGTAAAATGAACCATAGCCAGGATTGATATTGAAAGAGATTTCCTTTCGCATATCAGACTGATATTCCATCTCATAGCTAGTATAATAATATCCTTGATCTCCGGGAAGCTCGACAGCACCATCGGTTCCTGTTGGATCGAAAGGATCGAAGAGATAGGTAAAGCGATTGAACATCCTGGCACTGAAACTAGCTTGGTTCCTGAACTCACTTTGCCATCTTGTTATTATGGTGTAATCCGAATTGATGTAATTGCCTTCTTCAGCCCAAACGAATATTGGAGTTACAGATAGACTATGCCTGTTGAAAGCACTTCCGACTGGCCAGAATAATTTTTCCAGTTGTGGATTGATCTTGAAAATACCGGAACGTCTTATGAATCCTAGATCTGACCTGAAATTATCGCCGATGTATAGGCCACTTAATCGAGCTCGAAAACTTCTGCTATTATACTCTGTGGATGCACCTGTAGAAATTTCATCTTCATCACTATCAGGGCTAAACGATTTATGAATATAGTATTTACCATTCCAGGTGTTGTCCTTGGATGCTAAATTGTAATCCACACCTATGACCCTGTTATATCGGTCTTCATCGGCGAGGAAATCATAATCCTTGGTGGCCTGCTTGTTTATGAAAAAAACATTTAGATTAGAACGGCTGAACATTTTATATTGAAGCATGACAAGCGCGTTATTTGTAGAAGCAATTTCATTGGATTTATCTTCTGCCGTTTGCATATTCAAGACCCCTATCCTAAGATTATTGTTCAGTTTGCCACTTAATCGTGCACCTGCAATTATATCGTTCTGTATCGAATTGTCATCAAGGTCTTTGGCAATACCGATACGACGAGAAAAGAATGGATTGGCATCCCTTCTATCACCAAAATCGGAGAATAGATCGCTATTCTCTATGAAGAATTGTCGACGTTCTGGAAGACCAATCTCGAATCGTGTAAGGTTGGTTACTTGCTGATCCACTTCTACTTGCGAGAAATCGGGATTAAAGGTCACATCTAAGTTTAGACTGTTACCAATGGTCATTTTTGCATCACCACCTACGCCAAAATCAGAAATAGTTTCATCTTCTTCAAAATCCTTACCTACAAGTCCATTTAAATATGGAATGAGTGAGATTGGTGATTTTGATTTTCCAAGGGGTTTTTCAAAAATCATTTCCCCCATGTAGGCCAAATTGAAAATGAATTGGTTCTGTGGAATATTTACCCAAGTATTACGCTCATTGTCTTCAGTGTCGAAATGGTAACTATTAAAGCGCCATTTAGTTTCACCTTCCCGGTATTTAAATGCTGATAGTGGGATTATGAACTCTAGGACATAATGATCTTCATGAATTTTTGATTCTACTACCCATTTGGTATCCCATGCACTATTAAAGCCTCGAATATCAGATCCTCCGCCAGACAGCAAGAATTCACGTTGCACGCCATACGGATTGGAGCCAAATATAAAAGCATTGGTACCATCGCGGAATGTGTCGAACATGAAGGTTATATTGTCATTACCACTAGCCCTGAAATCACGTCTTAGGGATGGGATAATAAATTTATTGGTAGGTGAGTAAACTTTGGCTCCGATGTACAGATTGTCATCGTCAAACATCATTTTTATTTCTGCTTGTTGTCTGGCTTGTATCGTATCTGTTGGGAAATACTCAAAGAAATCTGTAGCTGGAATAGCTGTTTCCCAAGCAGGCTCATCTAATACACCATCTGCTAGAATGTACTGTTTAACATATTTTACAGTGAATTTTTTCGTCTGTGAAAAAGAGGTACTGCAAAGAAGCAATCCTAGGAAAGCAAATAGAACTTTTTTCAAATGATGGTTAATTAGAAGCTTCAAAATTAACCTATTAATCCAAATTCAAGGGATTATTAACGTTATTTTAAGTGTCTGAATCTGGTCTTTTCTTTGGCTCTCTCTTTGCTTGCTTCAAGGATCGTGCAAGCATCCACTCAATTTGACCATTAGTGCTCCTGAATTCGTCCGCAGCCCATTTTTCAATGGCCTTCAGCATGTCTTCATTTATACGCAATGCAAAGGCTTTCTTCTTTGCCATTTCATTAATGTTTTTGAACTAGGTTTAGTTCTATATTCTAATCAAAAGACTTTTTGACTTTATCTATTTTTGTCTCTTTCGAGAATTATGGTAAAGACTTCACTATAATTGCTCGTAGCAACTCGCCATCCTTCTCTTGCATGATTATTCAGTATATCCTCTAGTTTTTGAGCTCTCTTGCGAAAACCTAAGGATGGCATTATTACTTTATATTCTTTCATGGTAACTAATTATTTGATTCGTCCTTATGCTGGTCTTTGTAAAAAACTAGGCCTACGACCGTTCCGATAACGGTTCCTACCAAAGACCCATAGATCAAGCCCATGGCAACATCGCTAATAACCGCACCTATAGTTGTTCCTATACTCGAACCAAGGGCACTGCCTATGGCAACACTATATATTTGTTTGTTATTCATTCTTAATGGTTCAAGGTTCCTGTGTTCAGGACAGGTGAAGCATCTTTGTCTCCACAGAGAATCACCATAAGATTACTGACCATAGCAGCTTTGCGTTCTTCATCAAGTACTACCACGTCTTTTTTCCCTAATTCTTCCAAGGCCATCTCTACCATACTCACTGCGCCTTCGACAATCTTATGTCGCGCAGCAACTATAGCTGTAGCCTGTTGGCGTTTAAGCATGGCATTGGCTATTTCTTGAGCATATGCCAAGTAACCTATACGCGCTTCTAGGACTTCGATACCAGCAATTTTTAGGCGTTCTTCAATTTCTTTTTCAAGAGCCTCACTTACTTCGTTGACACTCGATCTTAAGGTGATATCTTCCGTATGACCTTCATCAGCGAAGTTGTCGTAAGGATACATACTTGCTAATTTACGAACTGCTGCATCAGTTTGTACACGAACGAAATTCTCGTAATTATCAACATCAAAGGCTGCTTTATAAGTATTTTGAACACGCCATACCAAGATCGTACTGATCATGACAGGATTCCCTAGTTTGTCGTTGACCTTTAACCGTTCACTATCGAAGTTACTTGCTCTTAAGGATATTTTCTTTTTAGTGTAGAACGGATTGACCCAATAAAACCCGTTTTTCTTTACAGTTCCTACATATTTACCGAATAACAGTAAAACCCGAGATCCGTTAGGCTGTACCATAATGAATCCTATAGCGAGAAGTATGGCCACTGGCAGCAATAACAAATATTCAGGCTGTCCTTGCGTAATCGCAAGTGATATACACCCAATAAAGATTACTAAAAAAACAATTAGCATTACATAACCATTGGCTGGAACGATGATTTTCTCTTCTTTCATGATCGAATAATTTAAATGATATTAAAATGATATCATAAATATAT
>JABDMQ010000148.1 GCA_013001365.1 Flavobacteriaceae bacterium | reverse complement strand
GAATGAAGCAAAGATTGGCTATCGCTTCGGCCCTTTTGAACGATCCTGAAATCCTGATATTAGATGAACCGACCAATGGTTTAGACCCACAAGGCATCCATCAAATTAGGCAGATCATCAAAGACATAGCGAACGATGGCACTACCATTCTGTTGGCGTCACACTTATTGGATGAAGTAGAAAAAGTTTGCTCTCATGTTGTTGTGTTACGAAAGGGAGTAAAGCTTTATTCAGGAAGGGTGGATGAAATGATCTCAAGTCACGGATTCTTTGAACTTAAGAGCAATAAGCATCAAGAATTGATAAATATCCTGGAAGAAGACAACAGATTTGGCAATTTAAAAGTTGAAGATGAATTGATAACGGCGTTTCTAACAGAGCCCATGGATGCTTCAGATTTCAATAATCTTATGTTTAATAAGAACATTACACTTTCGCATTTAGTCAAACGAAAGGAAAGCCTAGAAGAGCAATTCCTTCAATTAACGGACAACGAATAAAACAAGAATGTTAAGACTACTTCAAATAGAATTGCAGAAACTCTGGTTGAATCGAACCAGCAAGGTCCTGATATTCATTTCATTTGTGCTTCCTTTTACGGTGTTGGTGCTGTCTTCGATCAAGATAAACTTCTTCGGTTTCTTTACTTTGGAATTAGGAGAATTAGGAATTTTCAATTTCCCGATAGTTTGGCATATAACGACGTTTTTTGCTTCACAGTTCAAGTTCTTTTTTGCTATAGTTGTTGTGTCCATGATCGGTAACGAATTTAGCAACAAGACCATTAAACAGAATCTCATCGATGGACTGAGTAAAAAGGAATTCATTCTATCAAAGTTCTACACCATTGTTTTCTTCTCATTGGCAGCAACAATATTGATTGGACTGGCAACATTGTTGATTGGACTCTATTATTCAAGTTATAATGAGTTTCGAATCATCATAATGGAAATCGAGTTTCTATTGGCCTATTTTGTGAAACTGGTTGGATTCTTCTCTTTTTGTTTGTTTACGGCCATGTGGATAAAGCGTTCAGCATTTGCATTAGCTTTCCTGTTTATCACATTTATCTTGGAATGGATATTCTTTGGATTGATTGCTTGGCAAGCCGACAGTACAGATATTGCCGAAAAAGTCCAGAATTTCTTCCCTTTGAAATCCATGTATAAACTGATTGACCAGCCAATACAGAGGATAGTCATGACCAAGTTTCCAGAAAAGACAGAAATTGCTTATGATTATGCGGTTCATTTTCATGAAATAGCCATTGTTTTGGCTTGGACAGCACTTTTCATCTTTTTATCGTTCAGATTACTCAAAAAGCGAGATCTTTAATATATTTAGAGGCTATTGCGCTTTTAAATGAAAAAGATAGTTTCCCTCATTATTCTTATCACTTCCATTGGCTTATTCGCCCAACAGGAGGCATCAAACTGGTATTTTGGAGAAAATGCTGGAATTAGGTTTGATGCAGCTACCGGAAATGTAACGGCGCTTACCGATGGTCAGTTGAATACACGTGAAGGATGTTCTTCAATTTCGGATAGCGACGGAAACCTTTTATTTTATTCAGATGGTAGGATTGTCTATAACAGGAACCATGACGTCATGATTAATGGCACAGGATTGTTTGGTGATTCGTCAAGTACGCAATCTGCAATAATTGTAGCCAAACCAGATGATCCGGATATTTATTACATCTTTACTGTAGATACACAATTACAGAATCAACCACCTAGTGAAGGACTTAATTATTCCGAAGTCGATATGGCACTGGATGGTGGGCTTGGCGCTGTTACAGTCAAGAATTTTAATTTGCTCCCAAAAAGTTCAGAAAAAATAACGGCCGTATTAAAGGATTGTATCTCCAAGGCAGTATGGGTGCTTACCCTCGGGCATCAATCAGGGACACTTGACACGAATTTCGACTCCTATTTTGCATACGAAGTCACCAATACAGGCGTCAATCCAATACCTATAGTTTCAACTTTCCCTATGTCTATTCAAGACAGAAGGGGTTACTTGAAATTCTCACCTGATGGATTGAAAATGGCCTGTGCTAATATGAATGGCGAAGGTGCACCAGGCTCATTAGTATCTGAGAAAAGCCTTTTGCTTTACGATTTCGATGTTAACACTGGAATAGTAAGCAATCAATTGGAACTAATAATTAATAGTGCAGGTAATCAAGCATATGGTGTAGAATTTTCGCCGAGTAATGAATTATTGTATGTTCATTCAAGTAATGGACAAGGAGGCAACAATCCTTTAGATCATTTCTCTTCATTAGTGCAATTCGACCTCTATGCAGCCGATATTCAGGCAAGCGAATTCCTTCTTGATGAACGACAATTATATCGAGGAGGGCTTCAATTAGGACCAAACGGTAAAATATACAGAGCACTAAGTGCCACATACACTCAAGGGTTGCCTTTCTTGGGAGTTATCAATAATCCTGATGTATATGGTGCAGGGTCGAATTATCAACATAATGCTGTTCCATTGGCAGGAAATAACTCCACACAAGGGCTACCGCCATTCGATCAAGCCCTATTTAATACCAAGATCGATATAATAAGAAATGGAATAAGCATAAGTAATCTAGATCTTTGCGATGGTGACAATTATACACTTCTAGCAGACGATATCCCTGGTGCTACTTATTCATGGACTTTGGACGGTAATCCACTTGTTGAATCAGATTTTGATCTAGTTGTTACTCAGGCCGGATTATACGAAGTATTAATTGACCAAAATAATGGCGATTGCTTGATAGAAGGCGAAGCATTTGTTAATTATTTTACCAATCCGATAGCTAACCAACCTAATGATATTAATATTTGCGATGATGATAATGATGGCGTTTGGTCCTTTGATCTAACTACATTGGACGCTGAGGTATTGAATGGTCAAGATCCAATGACCTATGAGATCAAGTATTACACAAACCAAGTGGATGCAGATGATAACATGAATGAAATCGTAGGTGATTTTCAAAATACCAGCAATCCTCAGGAAATATTTGTAAGATCTCATAACATACTTAACAATAACTGTTATGATACCACCTCATTTTTCTTGGAAATATTTGATACTCCAGTAGCAAATCCAATAACCGATATCGAAGAATGTGATGATGATCTGGATGGAGACAATACCAATGGCCAAAAGGAATTGGATTTACTATCACTTGTTCCAGAAGCTCTAGGTGCGCAAGTTCCTATGAGTTTTTCAGTAAGTTTCCATCTGGACCAAGCAGACGCTAATTCTGGTGTCAATCCACTAGTTAGCCCCTATTATAATATCATGCCATTTAATCAAACTATATTCTATAGGATTCAGAACAATGCAAATAATTCATGTTTTGATACTAGATCGTTCTTATATACTGTAAATCCAATTCCACCATCATATCCAGAATCTTTGATTCAATGTGATGAAGATGGCCTTGTTGACGGATTGACCCTGTTCAACCTAACTGAAGCTGATGATGCTTTAACGGGCGGAGCTACGGACGTAAGCACGAGTTTTTTCCTGAGCCTTGCTGATGCGCAATCAAATACTGGAAGTATTGATGGTAATTCGTTTTCTAATACTATGAATCCGCAAATTATTCATGTACGAGTTACTAATAACAATACAGGTTGTTTCTCGATTACTGATCTTACATTGGACGTGAGCCTTACGAATATCATGGACGCTGATCTTGCTATTTGTGATGATGATGGCACTGAAGATGGGCTAAGTGAGTTCATGCTTTCCGATGCGGATGCCAATGTACTCAGTGCAGCTCCGCCAGGTGTGACATTGTTCTATTATGAGACTTACGACGATGCCCTTTTGGAGCAAAACCCGATAGGACCTACCTATGCCAATATAGCTCCTTATTCACAGATCATTTATGCACGGGCAGAGAACGCAAATGCTTGTTATGGCATAAGTGAAGTCGAATTAACTGTTCATGAACTCCCCGATATAGAAATAATAGATGAAGCTATATATTGTTTGAACTCCTTTCCTGATACTATTACATTAACAGGTGGAGTCATCAATGATTCACCAAGTAATTATACCTATCTGTGGTCAACAGGTGAAATGACTCCTGATATCGAGATTGATGCTCCTGGCGTTTATTCTGTGATAGTTACGAATTCCAATAACTGTTCAAAAGAGAGAACTATTACCGTTTTGCCATCGAATATTGCAACGATTTCAGATATTGAAGTTTCCGATGCATCTTCCAATAATACGGTTACTGTTTTAGTAACTGGTGAAGGCGATTATGAATTTGCACTTGATGATGCTTTAGGACCATACCAAGACAGTAATTTCTTTGAGAACGTAGCACCAGGAATTCATACTGTTTATGTTCGAGACAAGAACAATTGTGGCATAGTTGAAGAAATGGTTTCTGTAATTGGCTTCCCAAAATTCTTCACCCCTAACAATGATGGATATCATGATAGGTGGCAGGTTTATGGCCTGACATCCCAATTCCAGCCAAATACCAAGATCTATATTTACGATAGGTACGGCAAACTTCTTAAGGAACTTGACCCAATAGGTCGCGGATGGGATGGTAAATTCAATGGAAAACCACTGCCAACAAATGATTATTGGTTCGCAGTTTCTCTTGAAGATGGCAGGATATTCAAAAGCCATTTTACCCTTAAAAGATAATCTTTGATTATTACGTACTTTTAAGTTACAATGAACATTCATGAAAAGAATCTGCCTTTTCTGTTTCCTTTTGTCTTCCATCTTTTCTTACGCACAAGATGTTTCCCTCTATTCCCAATTCAACGGACGATATGATTATACGGCCATTGGCAATACCATGAACCTCCAGGAGAATGGCATTGCTGCACCTTGCACTATCTTAACAGAATCGGGTGCAATATTAAATCTGGAAGTTGATCAGGTCATTCAGGCTGCTTATCTTTATTGGGCCGGAACGGGTGAAGGTGATTTTGATGTTGTGCTTAATGGCAATGCAATTTCTGCAGAGCGCATATTCAGTGAATCCTTAGATGAAAATCGAATTTTTTTCGCTGCTTTTAGTGATGTTACTGAACAAGTTATAGAGCAGGGCAATGGCATTTACACCCTTTCCGAATTGGACCTGACGAGCATTATTGGGCCATACTGCCCTTCGGGGACTAATTTTGCTGGTTGGGCGATAACGGTGATTTTTCAAGATAATGACCTTCCTCTAAATCAAATAAATGTTTATGATGGCTTGCAAAGTGTTCCAACAGAATTGACAATCACTTTGGAAAATCTTAATGTATTGGACAATCAAGATGCCAAGATAGGTTTTATAGCTTGGGAAGGAGATAGCGCCTTGGCCGTTAACGAACAACTCACAATTAATGGAAACCTTATTGGCAACCCACCATTGAATCCGCCGAACAATGCGTTCAACGGTACTAACAGCTTTACTGAAGAATCAGATTTGTTCAATATGGATATTGATTTTTATGGTATCCAGGATAATATTTCAATTGGAGATACCTCAGCGACCATACAACTTACATCAGGTCAGGACTTTGTTATGATCAATAACATAATTACTGTATTGAACAGTCAATTACCGGATGCTACTATTTCAATTGAAAATGTGCTAATTGAGTGTAATTCAAGAAATCTAACAATTGATTTCATAATAAGCAATAGCAACAGTACAGCATCTTTGCGGATTAATACACCTATTGCATTTTATGCAGATTCTATATTGATCGGTCAAAGC
>JABDMQ010000383.1 GCA_013001365.1 Flavobacteriaceae bacterium | reverse complement strand
CATGAGAGGTGGCAGTGTCATCGATGGTACAGAAGTTCTCGCCATATACCTAAGCAGAAAATTATCGATAACCGTTGGAGATGTCCTTCTGCTTATAAACATCATTATTTTCTCTGTTGGCGCCTATTTGCTTTCAATAGAAATTGCTCTTTATGCAATTCTCACTTATCTGGTAGCCGCTCGCACCGTAGATTTTGTGGTTGATGGTGTTGAAGAATATGTTGGGGTAACCATCATATCAGATAAACATGAAGAACTAAGGATCATGCTCACCGAAAAACTAGGTCGTGCCTGTACCATATATGCCGGTAAAGGTGGTCTAGACAGCAAAGGGACCAGCTATGATAAAGACATAATCTATACCGTTGTTACCCGTCTGGAATTAGCAAAACTTCATACTGAAATAGATAAGATCGATCTTAATGCCTTTATAATCATGGGAATCGTTAAAGACCTTAAAGGAGGAATGATCAAGAGAAAACCAATGAAATGACCATGAAGAAATTCCAAATACAAGATTCTCCATTCATAGTTCCAACGAAAGATGGCAAACTAATTGAAGAGCATTTCGGGCTTGCCACCGATGGCAATAAAGACATTAGCATTGCCCATATGATCGCACCTCCAGGATGGAGCGAACCATTTCAAACACCCGAATTTGATGAATACACTTATATTATCAAAGGTCAGAAGCAATTCATAATCGAAGGAGAAAGCATAGTATTGGAAGAAGGCCAATCCATAAGGATACAAAAGCACACTCGTGTGCAATATTCTAACCCCTTCACCGAGCCATGTGAGTATCTGGCAATATGCACACCTGCGTTTTCAATGGAACTGGTAAATAGGGAGGATTCGTGAAAAATTTCGTTGAAAAAGTCGTTCCTAAAATAATAGGGACTTATCTCAATACCTTGAGTTTCCTGGCTCCTGAACTGGCTGCAGAAAAAGCTTTGAACCTTTTTTCTACCCCAAGAAAAGGAAGGATTCTTGACGATCAGAAAAAGTTCTTGAAATCAGCTATTCAACATGAACTCGAGTTCAATGAGACAGCGATAATGACCTATCATTGGAAAGGTCAAGGCCCGACCGTTCTATTGGCCCATGGCTGGGAAAGCAATGCCTGGCGATGGCATCGACTTATTAAATTCTTGAAGAAGGATAAGTACAATATCGTAGCGCTGGATGCACCGGCACACGGACAATCGGGAGGCAGCAAATTCAATGCTTTGTTGTATGCTGAATTCATGAATGAAGCTGCAAAACACTACCAACCAAAAATTATTATAGGGCATTCAGTTGGTGGCATGGCTGCTGTTTTCTTCAATAAGAATTATCTCCCAGAATATCTCGAAAAATTAGTTCTCATTGGAGCACCATCGGAGTTCGTTAATGTTTTTGAAGGTTATACTTCCATGCTCGGCTATAGTGGTTTCTTAAAGCAAAGACTGAACAAATTAATTACGGATCGCTTTGGTGGAACGCCAGAATCATTCTCTACAGCGAAATATTTAGAAGGCATCAAAAATAAAGGACTGATCATACATGATAAACAAGATAAGATCATTGACTACAAGGAAGCCTTGATGATAAGCAAGGCCTTCGAGAATGCCAAACTCATCACGACAGATGGGCTTGGCCACTCGCTTCACCATGATTCGGTCAATAAAAAAATACTGGAATTCTTGAATGCTTAATTTTGCAATATGACAGAGGTTAAATTAACGCGTTTGAACAAGTACCTAAGTGAGGCTGGCTATTGCTCCCGTCGCGAAGCAGATCGATTGATCGATGCTGGTCGTGTTACCATCAATGGCAAGGTACCGGAAATGGGTACGAAAGTAGCGCCTGGCGAAATTGTTGCTGTAGACGGACAAGTGATCAAGAACACCGAAAAGGACAATGTGTATTTGGCTTTTAATAAACCAGTCGGAATTGTTTGCACAACCGATACCAGGGTTGAAAAAGACAATATCATCGATTTCATAAATTACCCTACCCGTATTTTCCCTATAGGACGGTTGGACAAACCCAGTGAGGGATTGATACTCTTGACCGACGATGGCGATATCGTTAATAAAATCCTACGAGCAAGTAACAACCATGAGAAGGAGTACATAGTAAAGGTGAACAAGCCGATTTCACAGACCTTTATTGAACGCATGTCCAATGGCGTACCGATCCTTGATACAGTTACCAAAAAATGCAAGGTGGAACGCATAAATAAATTTGAATTCAGGATTATTTTGACCCAAGGTTTAAATAGGCAGATAAGGCGCATGTGCGAATATCTTGACTATGAAGTAGAGACCTTGAAACGAGTTAAAATAATGAATATTACACTTGATACGCCCGTCGGCGAATACCGTGAATTGACTGCAAAGGAAATGGCAGAATTAGATGCGCTTTTAGTAGATTCCGTAAAGACTTTTGATGCTTCCAGACAACCTCGCAATAAACGAAAAGAGCATTAATAGCTGTTAAGTAATTGCTAATTGCAAAGGAATTTCCCTCGACATTCGATGATTTTCAATAATTTTAAGTAAACACCTTATCATGAAAAAAGCTATTTTCCTTTCGGTAATTCTTTGTTCTTCATTGATTTTCTCACAATATGAATATGAACCATCAAAAGAGTATCCTTTTGGCCGTGTACATCCAGAAGCTCCAGAGCAAGTCAAGGATTTTCAACCAATGATAGGTGAATGCAATTGTAAGTCAGTATTAAGGAATCCTGACCAGACATGGGCAGAACCAGAGACGATCATTTGGCGATGGAAATATATCATGAACGGAAAAGGTGTCCAGGACGAGACCTTGAAACCAGACGGAAAGCATTCAGGTAGTATACGTCAATACATCGCTGATAGTAGCCGCTGGTATGTACATTACTATTCCAATTTCTTGCCATCTACGACACTTCCAGCCTGGGAAGGCAATAAAAAAGATGGTGAAATAGTGCTTTACCGAGAACAGAAAGCGCCGAATGGCATGGACGGATCTTACAAGATCACATTCTACGACATGAATGAATCCGGCTATAAATGGAAGGGAGAATGGGTAGATAAAGAGGAAAAGATCGTTTATCCTACTTGGACGATCGCGTGTACACGAAAAGAGAATTAAATTGTAATTTTACCACAAATCCTAAGTGTCATGTCTTCAATTTCCCCGTTTCACATTGCCATTCCGGTTCATAATCTAGACGAATGCCGTACCTTTTATCGTGATGTCCTTCATTGTGAAGAAGGGCGAAGTAGCGACCATTGGGTTGATTTCAATTTGTTTGGGCATCAATTGGTCATACATTACAAGCCAAAATCTGAGGATGATTTACACAGCAATCCCGTGGATGGAAAATCTGTTCCTGTTCCTCATTATGGTGTGGTCTTGCCATGGGATACTTTTCAGGAGTTCTCAAAGGAGCTTAAGGCGAAGAATATCGACTTCATCATCGAACCCTATGTGCGTTTTGAAGGTCAGGTTGGCGAACAAGCCACCATGTTCTTTGCTGATCCTGCAGGAAATGCCTTGGAGTTCAAAGCTTTTAAGGATATCAATCAATTGTTTGCGAAATAGTTCGCTTCCTTCCTATTTGGAACAATCCATAGATCAATAGAAAATAAGGAATCAATAGCATCTGTGCTTGTACCAAGTACCAAGGCCATTCACCTAGGTAATCCAAAACAGAAGCCGATTTAGGCTTATAATTAAGGTACGAGTAATTCGCGTCCAGCAAATAATTCAATAACATCATAAGACCAATGTAGACTTGTAATGCCAGAATAGACTTAATGACACTCCTCAATGTCGGGCGCATTTCGAAAACAAAGGTTGCGTAAAAAATTATTATCAGAAGACCAAGGTGGGCAGTCCAATACCTAAAATAATCGAAGGCAGGAAACCCTTCAGGAATATCAGGTGTAATGACACCTTGCGAAGTGCCTGCAATGATCCAGAATACCAGGATCTCGTACATCCAATACTTTCTGAAATAGGTAAACAATGGTATCGTCAGAGCCATGAAACTGCAAAGGAACAGCGGCAAGTCAGTCTTGAAATCATAGTTTCCTAAAGCAATATAGTACAGATGAAAACTAGCAAGTGTCAGTGAAACAAGAATTGCCAAAACATGGATTGCCTTTACCTGCTGTTTTTCCGAAAAGTGCTTCCTGGCATACCTTATCAAGATAAACGCAAGAACAATTGCAATGGCGATGGGTAACAGATGCTCCAGACTGCCAACAGAAACACGTTCAATAGAAATGAAATATGACCTCAATTAAATCAATTATGACCACAATATAAGGAAATGCCTAGAGTGAATTCCTTTCTCTGGCAAGCAAGGTGTTTTTAAGCAACATGGCAATGGTCATAGGACCAACACCTCCAGGTACCGGAGTAATATAACTGGCTTTCTTGCTTACATTCTCAAAATCCACATCACCAGTAATGTAGTACCCTTTCTCTTTGGTTTCGTCAGGAACTCGCGTAATGCCAACATCAATGATCACCACATCATCCTTGACCATTTCTGCTTTCAAGAATTTAGGAACGCCTAGTGCAGATATAATGATGTCTGCTTGAGACGTAATTTGGGTAATGTTCTTGGTATGACTATGTGTTAATGTAACCGTAGAATTACCAGGGAAACCTTTTCTACCCATGAGTATGCTCATAGGTCGACCAACAATATGCGAACGACCAATTATTACGGTATGTTTACCATCCGTTTCAACCTGATAGCGATCCAACAATTCCAAAATGCCAAAAGGAGTTGCAGGAATGAAGGTAGACATGTCTAAGGCCATTTTACCGAAATTCATTGGGTGAAAACCATCAACATCCTTATTTGGGTCCACGGCCATCAATACTTTTTGGGTATCTATTTGGGGTGGTAATGGCAATTGTACTATAAACCCATCGATCTCGTCATTATTATTGAGCTCCTCGATCTTGTCTAAAAGTTCCACTTCGCTTGTGGTATTGGACATCCTTACCATGGTCGACTTGAATCCAACACGTTCGCAGGCACGTACTTTACTGCCCACATAGGTTAGACTTGCTCCACCATTCCCAACGATCACAGCAGCCAAATGAGGCACTTTCTCGCCTCTCTCCTTGATCTTGTTCACCTCTTCGGTGATTTCATTCTTTATGTCGTTGCTGATTTTCTTGCCGTCCAGTATTGTCATATTAATTAGTTTTCAGTCCCAGAATCAGTTATCAGCGCTCACGCCAAACTTTCCTGGATTATTAATCATGTAATTTATTAGTTTGCCAATTTCAATACCTTCATTAACACATGCAGCATGTGCATCTTTATTGATATAATTACATTCTAAAACAAAATCTAACCATGTATTTGTTTCAGAATTTTCACTATCAGCATCTGTCAACTTACTAACAAAGTGTTTAGGGTATCTTCTTTTTCTATAGGCTTCTGATATATTTGCGCATACAGAACGAGAGCTTCTTCTTATTTGATCGGTTAATGAATATGTCTCCTCTTTGGGAAACTTCTTGGATAATTCAAAAATATTCATAGCCAAATCAAATGATTTTTGATAAGCTATTAATTTCTTGAAATCCATTTATTAAAACTTCTAGTTTTTCAAACAAACACCTCTGAAAGCTGCGACTGACAACTTAAATTGAAATAAGCTTCGCTTATTTCATCCGCCCCATCATCTGCATCATCTTCTTGCCGCCACCGCCTTGCATCATTTTCATCATCTTGCTCATTTGATCGAACTGCTTCATCAATTGATTGACCTGCTGTATGCTCGTTCCTGAACCTTTGCTTATTCGTTTTTTCCTGCTTGAATTTATTAAGGATGGGTTGGATCGCTCTTTTGGTGTCATGGAGTGGATCATAGCCTCAATATGTTTAAAGGCATCATCATCGATGTCGATATCCTTCATCATTTTTCCAGCTCCTGGTATCATTCCGATCAGGTCTTTCATGTTACCCATCTTCTTGACCTGTTGTATTTGCTTCAAGAAATCATCGAACCCAAAACGGTTCTTCGCGATCTTCTTTTGGATCTTACGCGCCTCTTCCTCATCGAATTGCTCTTGGGCACGTTCCACAAGGGAAACCACATCACCCATTCCAAGAATTCGATCTGCCATTCTCGAAGGATAGAAAACATCGATCGCCTCCATCTTTTCACCCGTACCAATGAACTTGATCGGTTTATTGACGACGGATTTAATCGAGATAGCTGCACCACCACGCGTATCACCATCCAGTTTCGTTAGTATCAAACCATCGAAATTCAGGATGTCGTTAAATGCCTTGGCGGTATTCACTGCATCTTGTCCAGTCATGGAATCCACAACGAACAAGGTTTCCTGAGGCTCTATGGCTTTATGGATATTCGAGATCTCGGTCATCATGGCTTCATCTACTGCCAAACGACCCGCAGTATCGATGATCACGACATTATGTCCATTGGCCTTTGCATGCTCGATACCAGCCTTGGCAATAGCTACTGGATCATTATTGCCCTTATCGCTATAAACATCGACCTTGATCTGGTCACCAACTATATGTAACTGATCGATAGCCGCAGGACGATAGACGTCACAGGCCACCAATAACGGTTTCTTGGTTTTCTTGTTCTTGAGGTAATTGGCCAATTTCCCGGAGAAGGTAGTCTTACCCGATCCTTGAAGACCAGACATCAAGATGATCGAAGGTGTTCCCGATAAGTTGATGCCCTCAGCATCGCCACCCATAAGTTGGGTCAGTTCGTCCTTGACGATCTTTACCATGAGTTGTCCTGGCTGTAACGAAGTCAATACATTCTGCCCAAGTGCTTTCTCCTTTACCTTATTGGTGAAGTCCTTAGCGATCTTGAAGTTAACATCAGCATCCAGTAGTGCGCGACGCACCTCTTTGAGTGTCTCCGCAACATTGACCTCGGTAATGCTTCCATGACCCTTTAGGACGTGAAGCGCCTTATCTAGTTTATCTGTTAAATTATTGAACATGATCCATTCCTTTTCAAGAGTTGCAAATTTAAGGATTTGCAAGCTATTATAGAAGCTGAAACAGGAATATTGAAAAATAAAAAGTGGTCTTGCATTAGCATGCACGACCACTTTGTAATATTGGATAAAATTTAGCTATTAATCGCTGTAAATATAATGAATTGTTTTGAACAAAAAAATGGCTGCAAACTTTATTTGCAGCCATTGTTTAAACTCGGGAAAATCATCGGAAGTCTAAAGCTATTAATACAATCAGATTTTCCCGTCACCTAAAACATAAGCTTACAGTTTTTCGAAGGTCAAGTAATCCGTACCGCCGTTACCACCACTTACATCTATAAGCTCGATCTTGGAATTCGATCGTGATAAAATATCCCAATCATCACTTAATTCCTGGAAATCGGCAGGCGATGCAAATGAGATGTTAAAGTCAATATCGTCATCGCTACTACTGTCATCACTGCTACTATCATCCGTTACGGACCATGTTCCTGTGACTGTCGACGTACTATTGGAAGCAGTAATCGTTCCGTTTGAATTGAACAAGAACTGATACCCGCTAAAATGGTTTGTTTCATCCGCAGGGTCATCAAAGAAGTAGGTAATCTGCCAAGCTCCGGATTCGGCTAAATTCACAATTGTCTGGATTTCAGCCGAATTATCGACCATCACGTTGTTGTCGTCGTCAGATGAGCAGGTTGAGGATAACAATGTCAACGACAACACCGCGATACATGCTATTTTAATTGACTTTTTCATTTTAATTGATTTATGGATTAATCATTCACTTATTATTAATTACATTCTCTCTCAATGACTACATAGCCATTGTTATCGTTCTCTAGTTTCAGTCTGGTTTCCGAACATTCGGTCACTAACCAAGTTCCAGTCAATGCCTGTATATTGGATCCATTCAAGTTATCTAGCTCTATCCAGACCCCATCTGCGGTTTCGGAAGTCGCCCAGAATCCATTCACTGTTTCATTGTTCGTGGTATTGGTAATCACCAAATTACTATTGTCATTAAAGTCCAACTCAAATATGCTTAGGTCGTCACTTCCGTTGAAATCCACAGCAAACCATTCGCATTCCATCAGGAATAGGTCGACATCGGCCTCGGTACATCCTGTACTACAATCTTCCACAATAAGTTGCACTTCAAATACTTCGAAGTCTGTCGTACCCGGTACGCTAGCTCTTAGGTAAAGCGTCTGTGGATTGGTAACATTCGTATAAGGGAACTCGATTGGATTGACATTGTTCTCAGCATCTGCTAGGCTAACAAAGTAAGCCAACTCCAGTTGATCATTTGCACAGTTTGCAAGCAGCGCTGTTAAATCGAATTCAGTCAAGCCATCGTTAACATCATCATCACATACGGCAACCGTAAGGTCTATATTCTCAATACAGCTATATGGACTGTCACTTTCACATTCTCTTTCAAATACCAAGTACAAGTCTCCCATCACCATTTTTACACGCTCATCAGAACATTCGATCACGGTCCACTCACCATTGATATCAGATAACGGTTGTCCAATCTCAAATGTCATCGTTGTCGCACCGTTGTCGTTTGTAGAGGCATTCCAGAAGCCTACGATCTCTTGGTCGTTAACGCTATGCTGTACTACTAGGTCGTCATTTTCATTGAAGTAGAATTCATACTCAGCGAGGTTATCATCGCCGTTAAATCCTGCTCTCCAGTAGCATTCTGCTAAAATAGCATCAACCACGTCCTCAGGACAGACCGCAGGATTAACA
>JABDMQ010000122.1 GCA_013001365.1 Flavobacteriaceae bacterium | reverse complement strand
GGTGGCCATCAAATCCCTTTGAAAGGACATCATTAAAATGAACTAATAACTCAGGAATCTTATTGTTAAGTATTAAGTCGGTTGATTTAAAATAAGTTTCATAATCTAGGACATTCAAATTCTCTGTAACTGCCTTTCGTGTCAAGTCCTTACCAGAAAAACTAACAACGCGATCAAAGATGGAAAGAGCATCACGCATTGCCCCATCTGCTTTCTGAGCAATTATATGCAAGGCATCATCCTCGGCCTTAACCCCTTGTTGTTCAGCAATGTATTTGAGATATTCCTTAGCATCCTTGACAGTAATTCGTTTAAAATCAAATATCTGGCATCGGGAAAGAATTGTCGGAATGATCTTATGTTTTTCCGTTGTTGCTAAGATGAATATACAGTGTTTTGGAGGCTCCTCAAGCGTCTTTAAGAACGCATTGAATGCTGCCTGAGATAGCATATGTACCTCATCGATGATATAAACTTTGTATTTGCCAATTTGAGGTGGAATCCTGACTTGATCGGTAAGATTCCGGATATCATCAACAGAATTATTGGATGCCGCATCCAACTCGAAGATATTGAAAGCGTATTCTTCGTCTTCGGATTGAGTGTCGTCTTGATTGATCATCTTGGCAAGAATACGAGCACAAGTTGTTTTACCAACACCACGTGGGCCTGTAAATAATAGTGCCTGAGCCAAATGATTATTTTCGATGGCATTCAATAACGTATTGGTAATAGCTTCTTGACCAACTACATCCTTGAACGATTGAGGTCTGTATTTACGTGCCGATACGACGAAATGCTCCATATTATTGCGCTTATAACAAAGAAAAAAAAATCCATGAATAATTCAGAATTTGTAGCATGATAATTGCTGTTAGTTATCAACAATTGTACCTTTGTCATTAAGTAATTCGCCTTATCGCTGAGTCTCAGGAATCAGAGGAAAGTCCGGACACCAAAGTGCAACATAGTGGCTAACGGCCACCAGTCATAAGACTAGGAAAAGTGCAACAGAAAGTATGTACAGGTCATGCTGTAGTGAAATCAGGTAAACTCTATGTGGTGCAATGTCATGTATACCAGCATTTGAGTGCTGCACGCGCGATGTTGGAGGGTAGGCAGCTAAAGTTTGCCAGTAATGGTAAACGTAGATAAATGATAAGGTCGTGACACGGTAACGTCGTCATCGAACAGAATCCGGCTTATAGATTTACTTTATTAAAAAACCCTTCTCTGATATAGAGAAGGGTTTTTGCTTTTGGTTGGTCTTTCTCTTAAGTATTAATTTTCAGGTTGCTCTTCTTCTACGGGTGCGCTCAATGCAGCCATTGCCGCATTCATTTCGGTTCCATCAAAATAAATATGCTCCTCAATAATTTTACCATCTGTAAATTGAACAGCTAAATGTACAGGAATAGAGAGCTCTTTACCATTTTTCATGGTGCCTTCATGTTGGCCCCAGAAATATACCCAAGTTTCGTCTTCTTTATCAATAACCATTTCAATGTATGCTTCATCCTTGTCAAAACCATAAGAAGAGAAAGCTGATGTCATGCCAGCCAAATCCTCTACACGCTTATCTAAAGTAATTGCTTCTTTAGAATTGACATAGATCTTTGCGGTATCCGCGAAATGACTTCGCCATGTATCCCAATCACCACTTTCATATGCAGCAATTCCTGCTTCCAATGTTTTGGTTTGAGCAGATTCAGCGAAATAGCGTTGTTCTTGTTGATTACAACATACGAATAGAACTATTGCAAGCCCTAGTATAATTAGTTTTTTCATGACTTTAGTTTTTTGCCAAAGTTTCAGGACTGTCTTTGGAAACAGAAAGATCTTCCCTAATCCAGCCAGTCTTTACCTCGTAGCGCGTTGTATATTTAAGAGCTTTGTTACGTAACTCATTGAATTCCTGACCCAATAATTTATTATTGGCCTCAGATCTCTCAGCCATATGCTTCGCATCCTTGGCTGAGATTGCAACCATGAAAAACGACTCTGGAGCGCCAAAACCACTTCTGTAAATTCGATACGTGTTCGGTGAATTCTTGCTGGCATGCAATTCTGCTACCTTTTTTCCAACTTTTGCCAATTTATTCATATCACCAGGAGTTGTGTAGTAATAATGAAATTCTCTGTAGTTATGTCCTTTTTGCGTTTGCGAAAAGCCTTCAGGCATGTAGGTTAAATAGGGATCCATGGCAATTGTATAAGTTGTATGCGATGTATAACATTTGTCCATACGATCCATCATAGCATCAAATTTTTCAGCTCCTACCTTATTCCTGACCTCTGCAATCGGGTTCTTATCTAGTTCGCCCATATTATCAATTGGCCAAACAAACATATACCTCATGTCATCGGTTGATACTGATAAATACTCGAGATCAGCAATTTCATTTTTGTATTTGTTCATTACCGCTGTAAATTCCTTGGATACAGCTTCATATTCGCTAAGCATTGAAGGCATGACGACATCCTCATGTACAGCGAACATCTTTTTTTCTTTTTTTTCTTGAGCATAGGACATGCCCATCAGCAATAATGCAATTAGCAAAATACCCCATTGTTTTCTTGTTGTTTTCATAATGATTGTTTGTTAAATATTACAGTTAATTGTTTTTCTCCCAGAAATAAGAAGGCAAGCAGAAAGGGAACAATTACAATGAAGAATGGAGATGATATACTTTTGAGCTATTAACAAATAGCAAGTTGAAAATAGTAAAAATCCATGAGTAAAACAACTAAAATATTGAATATGAAAGACTTATATCACTCATAAAATGAGAAAACACTGCCACCATAATATCGTGATTCTTTGTATTTGTCGTGACCTGAAAGATCCATGTGTTTAGAATGTTCGATAATCAATAACCCATCTTCCTCAAGTAAGTCATTCTCAAACACAACTTCGGGAATTTGTAAGAATTCATTAATTGATAAATCATAAGGAGGATCAGCAAATATTATGGTAAATTTTGTTTTTACCTTTTCTAAATACTTAAATACATCGCTCTTGTAGACTTCAATTGGCAGTTCCAATGCTTCTAATGTTTGATTGATGAATTTTATGCAACTAAGATCGGAATCGACTGCCGTAATGTTCTCTGTTCCACGAGATGCAAATTCATAGCTGATGTTTCCCGTGCCAGAAAATAGGTCCAATACCGAAATTTCATCAAAATAATACTGGTTGTTCAGGATATTGAAAAGAGCTTCCTTGGCCAT
This sequence comes from Flavobacteriaceae bacterium, assembly GCA_013001365.1. Classification (GTDB taxonomy): domain Bacteria; phylum Bacteroidota; class Bacteroidia; order Flavobacteriales; family Flavobacteriaceae; genus JABABD01. The sequence goes on along the minus strand of JABDMQ010000122.1, from coordinate 9,457 downwards.
ATCAGTGGTAGGTCGCGCTGGCAATGATTTTGGTGCCATTATCCTACGTCCTTTGAATTGTCCAGAGATAATTCTCATAATAAACTGTGAATGAGCACGAAACTGTCGTGATCGTTGGCTGGTTGTGCTTCTTCTAGGAACTTGCAGTTATCCATACGTTTGGCAAAAAACACAAACCGAACATACTTATATGCGATTGCATGTAGCTCGCTTCTTGAATCTATTTCGCCAGACAGTATCAATTCAAAATTTTCGGGATTCAGTCCTAATTGCTCTGAAGTGAATAGAATATAATAGATAAAATCTTCTTTTGTTTTATAATCAAAAGTATTATACAATTTCAAAGTGCCATTCTCAACAACAACGATATCAAAATGGTGAGTCGCCACATTAACATACATTTTAGCCTTGGTAGCGTTTTTCTCGAGCTTTAATATCTCTTCGATCAACACTGTGGAATGATGCTTATATACAAACTCTCCATATTTACTATAGATGGCATTGTTGATGTTAACATACGGCACATATACGTTTACACTATCATTGACTTTCAGTTCATCGTGAGCGATATAATCTGTTTTAAGAATCCTTGCATTGAACTTGAGATAGTCGGCAATATTCTCTTCACTGAACAATGCTTTAGGTACTTGGCATGATAATTCATTTTCATGAATCACCAAAACGCTCTTAAAGTTCTCTTGAAGAATGGGCTCAGAATCAATGGTCTTTTCAAGGAGTTGCAATGCCTCGATTGGACTTAATTGCTTGTCCGATATATGTTTGGACAAATGTTCGATTGTATTTGTGTGTGAATTTAGGACACAAAAAGAAAGTCCATTCAAGCTAACTTGAATGGACAAAGCTTTATAAGGTATTATTTCTTCTTTAGTTGTCGTTATCGCCATAAACTTTTGGCCAATTACCATTTGTATTGACTTCTTCCATCGACCCTACTTTTAGCGCTGGGCCATTAACCCCGTCAACTGAAACAACTTGTTTCTCAACAGTAATTAAGTCTTGATCCTCACCGTCAAGGATGATGCTCTTGTCTACACTAACCTCGAAAACAGGGATATTTTCAAAAAGACCAGCTTTAAGATCGAATTTGGCACCTTCTTTGCCTACTGGCAGATTCATCATTGTTTTGTAACGATCGGATCCTTTGAACAAAGAATCCTTAATCGATTCGAATCCTAAAGTATCTATTACCGTTATTTCTTTAAAGGTCGTAACTCCACCATATCGTCTTGTTAGTTCTTCATCAACAATACTAGAGTCCCTCCTTTGAGTGATAGTGAATTCTGCAGTATCAATAAATTTAACCAAACTATCCCAATTACCTGCAAATTTGCCTGTTACTTGTCTGTAAGCCAATTGTGATGCCCTAATATCCATAAGGTTCTTGATCACCTCAGTATATCTCTTTTCCTTAAGCTGATTGAATTGTATAGGCTTGTACACAGAATTGAAGGTTTGATAAGCAAATAATGCAATAAGCCCCCAAAGAACCAGCATAACTACTGGCTTCAATTTTTGAGGAATGAATTTATTTATCAGCCAAACAATTCCTACAGTTGCAGCAATGGCCAAGATAATTAAGAGAAGTAAACTCATGTTTTCAGTTGTTTTAGTGTTGTACACAAATCTACAATTTTTTTTTATTCACTAAAATCATTGTTAGTAAAAATCATTTTTATCTTTGATGAATACATATACCTCGCCATTTTTTAATGAAATCAACCGAATTCTATGAATTAATAAGGGAACATTTCCCATTCAATCCTACTGTAAAACAGGACATTGTACTCAAAGAGTTGTCGCAGTTCATTCTAGAGGGTCATAAAGATCAATTATACTTATTAAAGGGCTATGCCGGAACTGGTAAAACAACAATAGTAGGTACAATTGTCTCCCAGCTTTGGAAAGCCAAGACAAGTGCAGTCCTAATGGCTCCTACAGGAAGGGCTGCTAAAGTGATTTCGAGTTATTCTGGCAAAGAGGCATTTACAATCCATAAGAAAATTTATTTCCCTAGAAAGGAGAAAACAGGTTCTATTAAGTTCGTGTTACAACCCAACAAGCATCGAAATACGATATTTATTGTAGATGAGGCATCTATGATCCCTGATAGGCCAGGAGAATCTCGACTATTCGAAAATGGATCTCTCTTAGATGATTTAATGCAGTTTGTCTATTCCGGACATAAATGCAAAATGTTGTTAATAGGCGATACGGCACAATTACCACCTGTGAAATTGGACATAAGTCCTGCTTTAGACAAGAATACTTTGGAGCTTAACTACAATAAAAACGTTATTGAAACTGAACTGGTTGAAGTTGTAAGACAAGAGAAAGAATCGGGAATATTGATCAATGCCACTAACTTGAGACAATCTTTGTCTGATGCTTTTTATGATACATTCAGATTTGACCTAAATTGCTTCGAGGACATCGTTCGATTGATAGATGGTCAAGAAATAATGGACGCGATCAATGACTCCTATAACGACCTAGGTAAGGAAGAAACCACTATTATCGTCAGGTCCAATAAAAGGGCCAATCTTTACAATCAACAGATAAGGGAACGAATTCTTTTCAATGAAAATGAACTTTCAGCCGGTGATTACCTAATGGTAGTCAAGAATAATTACTTTTGGCTAAAGCCTACCAGTGAAGCTGGTTTCATTGCTAATGGAGATATCATTGAAGTCCTGGAGATTTTCAATATCAAGGAATTATACGGCTTCAAATTTGCTGATGTAAAAGTGAGGATGATCGATTATCCGAAGATGCGAGCATTTGAAACGGTTCTCATTTTAGACACCATTTCTGCAGAAACACCCTCTTTACCTTATGAAGAATCCAATAGGCTATATCAAGAGGTGCAAAAGGATTTTGCTCATGAAACATCCAATTACAAAAAATTCCTGTCTGTAAAGAACAATCGACACTTCAATGCATTGCAAGTAAAATTCTCATACGCCATAACCTGTCATAAATCCCAAGGTGGACAATGGAATACGGTATTTGTTGAACAGCCGTATTTGCCAAATGGAATAGATAGGGAGTACTTGAGATGGCTTTATACTGCAGTAACAAGAGCAAAGGAAAAATTGTACCTTATTGGTTTTAAGAACGAATTTTTCGAAGAATGAATATGACTCCGGAAACCATCATCAGTATTTTCCTTGGTATAGGATTGGCCGCTTCTGTGGGCTTTCGGGTTTTCGTACCTTTATTTGCCTTAAGCCTTGCTTCTTATTTCAATGTATGGGAGCTCAATGAAAGTTGGCAATGGATTGGAAGTCTCGCTGCGGTAATTACTCTCGGAGTAGCAACGGTCGTTGAGATTTTTGCTTATTACATTCCTTATATAGATAATCTTTTGGATACCATAGCGGTACCATTGGCGGCAGTTGCAGGAACAGCTGTTATGGTTTCTACAGTTGCCGACCTGAGTCCAGTGGTAACTTGGTCACTTGCTATCATTGCAGGAGGAGGAACTGCGGCGGCCATAAAGGGAACTTCTGGAGCAACAAGATTAACATCAACAGCAACTACCGGTGGTTTAGGGAATCCCATAGTTTCCACTGTTGAAACAGGAACATCTATAGTTATGTCCGCTTTGTCCATATTCCTTCCAATAATAGCTATTATAGGTGTTATAATGATTCTAATGGTCATATTTTGGCTTTATAGAAAGATACGTCCAAGAAGAGATTGAAATATTTCAAATTATCTTATTTTTGAATATCATTTCATAACAAGCTAAATGAAGGTCATTTCCATGATTCCGGCACGCTATAGTGCATCTAGATTTCCAGGCAAATTAATGCAGGACCTGGGCGGGAAGTCCGTTATCTTGAGAACTTACCAAGCCACTGTTACCACAGGATTATTCGATGAGGTTTATGTAGTAACTGATAGTGATATAATTTATAATGAAATCGTTTCCAATGGTGGTAAGTCAATAATGAGTATTAAAGAACATGAATCTGGTAGCGACCGTATAGCTGAGGCTGTTCAGAATATCGAAGCTGATATCGTGGTAAATGTGCAAGGAGATGAACCTTTTAGAACGAGAAAGCTTAGCACAGGTCCTTGACGTGTTCAAAGAGGATGAGAATCAGGAGATTGACCTGGCATCACTTATGGTAGAAATCAAGGATTGGGAAGAAATCAATAATCCCAATACAGTAAAAGTCATCGTAGATCAAAATGATTTTGCATTGTATTTCTCAAGAAGTCCGATTCCATTTCCAAGGGATAAGGAGGCCAAAGCACGATACTTCAAACACAAAGGCATTTATGCATTCAGGAAGCAAGCTTTAATTGATTTTACAAACCTTCCCATGCAGTTCTTGGAGGCAACCGAAAAGATTGAATGTATCAGATACCTTGAATATGGTAAGCGTATAAAAATGGTAGAGACAACAGTTGAAGGTGTTGAAATAGATACTCCGGAAGATCTAGAAAGAGCTAAGAAATTGTGGAAATAGATTATACAAACATAAAAGTAGTTGGTTTTGATGCAGATGATACGCTCTGGATCAATGAAACTTATTTTAGGGATGCTGAGATAGAATTCGCCAAGCTTATGGCTCCTTATGAAACTGCTAACAAAGTGGATCAAGAGCTTTTCAAGATGGAAATGAAGAATTTGCCGCTTTACGGGTATGGTGTAAAGGGTTTTATACTTTCCATGGTCGAAATGGCAATGGTACTTTCCAATGGTAATGTTTCAAATGAAACCATTGATAGCATTCTGAATATTGGAAAGAACATGATAAATAAGCCCGTGGAGCTCTTGAAAGGGGTTGAAGAAGTATTGGATGAGCTTTCAAGTAAATATCGCTTAATCCTAGCAACAAAGGGAGATCTGCTAGACCAAGAACGTAAATTGGAAAAGTCAGGATTACTTGATCGATTTCATCATATAGAAGTACTCAGCGATAAAAAAGAAGAAAACTATTCAAGATTATTGAAGCATTTGGACATTGCCCCCAATGAATTCCTTATGATTGGTAACTCCTTGAAGTCGGATATCATTCCTTTAGTCAATATAGGTGCTCAAGCAATTCATGTTCCTTTTCATACCACTTGGGCTCATGAACAAGTGACTCAAGAGGAAACAAATGGAAAGAACTATAAGACACATAGTAGTTTATTGGAGATATTAAACACCCTGAATTGAGTCGATGGATATCATAATGCACTGTTCGCAGATAGATTCCATTTCTATTTGAATAATTAATGAAATAGCATTAGTATTTCTATTTTTGTAAATGAATAAAGAAGTAAATGAATTATAAAAATTTCCCGATGGTGCCAAGAGTTGTTTTTGGCAGAGGCAGTTTCAATCAATTAGAAGAAATTATCTCACCAAAAAGACTAAATACTAAAGCACCATTCATTTATTTGGTTGATGATGTTTTTAAGGGAAATACATGGTTGACTTCAAGGATTCCTATTGCTTACAATGATAAATTACACTTTGTATCTGCAGATGAAGAACCAAAGACCTCACAAGTTGATGAGCTGGTAGAAAAGATAATCTTAGAAGGCAGCGAAAGACCTTCAGGAATAATTGGAATAGGTGGAGGCACCATTTTGGACCTTGCGAAAGCTGTCTCAATTATGCTGACCAATAATGGCAGTGCTGCTGATTATCAAGGTTGGGACCTTGTTAAGAATCCCGCAGTTTATCATGTAGGGATTCCAACTATTTCGGGAACTGGAGCTGAAGTTTCAAGGACTACCGTTTTAACAGGACCAGACAAAAAATTAGGAATAAATTCTGATTTCACCCCTTTTGATCAAGTGGTCCTTGATCCCGAACTTACTAAAGACGTACCAAAGAATCAATGGTTTTATACAGGAATGGACTGTTATATCCATTGTATAGAATCTTTAAACGGCAGTTATATCAATGCTTTTAGCCAGAGTTATGGTGAAAAGGCCTATTCACTTTGCAAGGAGATCTTCGTAGAAGATAACCTTAGCAAACAAGAATCGCAGGATAAACTAATGATGGCTTCTTGGCATGGCGGAATGAGTATTGCATATTCTCAAGTAGGTGTTGCGCACGCCATGAGTTATGGATTGTCATATTTGCTTGGTACAAAACATGGAATAGGCAATTGCATTGTTTTTGATCGTTTAGAGGATTTCTATCCGGATGGTGTAAAACTCTTCAAGGAAATGAAACAAAAACATGAGATTGAATTGCCAAAGAACATTTGTGCCGACCTAAGCGAAGATGATTACAATACAATGATCGATGTGGCATTAAGTCTGGAACCTCTATGGGAAAATGCTATTGGTAAGAATTGGAAAAAGAAAATTTCTCGAGAAAAGATCAAGGCATTATACCAACTCATGTAGTATGCGTTGGTTAGCTAAATTCATATATTTTAAGTTACTTGGTTGGAAAATTGTAGGGAATACAACATTCTCTAAGGAAACTATCAAGAAAGCCGTTATAGTAGCAGCGCCTCATACAAGTTGGCACGACTTTTATATTGGTGTATTACTTCGCAAAGTTGTTGGAATAAAAACTAATTTCATCGGCAAGAAAGAGCTGTTTGTAGGGCCATTTGGTTGGTACTTGAGAGCTATTGGCGGTGAGTCCTTAGATAGAACCTCGGGACAGAACAAGGTGCAAGCAATTGCACAGATGTTCAAAGATAAGGATGAGTTTAGATTAACACTAGCTCCAGAAGGAACAAGGAAAAAAGTGGATAAATGGCGAACTGGTTTTTATTACATTGCCAAAGAGGCCAATGTTCCAATAATCATGTTCACATTGGATTTCAAGAACAAAGAGAACAAGATTTCAGAGCCTTTTTATCCAACTGATGATATTGATGCCGATCTTAAGTTCATGAAAGAATTTTACAAGGGAGTAGTAGGGAAAGTTCCTGAATATTCATAGCTCAATGTTACAGGTAAGGATTATTTAATGTATGATTCATTAATTTTCCTGCTTGCGTAATTAAGTTAACGAGTTAATTAGGCATACAACGAAATTATAAATGTTTTAAATTCATAATTTCATTAATTTGTGGCATGAAGAAAAATGCAATGAAAAAAATCAGGTACGGGTTTATTTTAATTGTTGGCCTATTTTTCTATTCAATGCTATTGTCAGCAAGTGTTAGGAACATCTATCTGTCTAGTGATGAAGGAAAAAGCCGACTTGGGATATTTGCTAAACCGATTAAATTCCTTGCAGAAACTACTACTTCAATTTATAAGTTTATCCAGCCTGATGAATTCTTGATTTCCAATGCTGATCTAGGAGATGGGTTTAGCTATTTGAATAAAAACGATTCGGTTCCTTATCCAAATTTATTGGTTTCATATAAAGCCGCTAGATTTGATTCTAGATTTGAATTATTAAACATTAACACAGGTAAATCTATAAAAGAATGGGTGCCTGATAGTAAAGGCTTATATCTAAAAGCATTTCAGGAAGAAAATCCGAGAAGACCGCCATCAAAGGATAGCGATCTATATTTTATGCATCCTCTAATGACAAAGGACAGCTCACTTATTTTCAACTCACAGTTAACCAGCTTATTAGCAAAGATTAACGCTGAGAATGAGTTGATGTGGCTGAAAAATGACAGGATATATCATCATACAATTGAATCTGACAGCGAGGGGAATATCTATGTTTGCACGCAACCTTTTATCTCTGGCAAGTTTGATTTTTTACCTGGTAGTTTTGAATCCTATAAAAATACTTTCCAAGATGACCATATTACTTTACTAGATAGTAATTCAGGTGATGAGATATATAGTAAATCAGTTGTAGAGATATTACTAGAGAATGGCTTTGAGGATTTATTGCTATCCAAAGGACAAATAATAAGTGATCAAATTCATTTAAATGATATTCAACCCGCACTGGAAGATGGTGATTTTTGGCAAAAAGGAGACTTATTGGTGTCTTGCAGGAATATCAGCACTGTATTTCTATTTAGACCTTCAACCAATGAAATTTTATGGTTAAAACATGGTCCTTGGTACAATCAACATGATGCCGATTTTTATGATAACAGTAAGATCGTGGTTTTTGGTAATGATGTAATACGGGAGGAAAGCAAAATCGACCCAAGAATCACCAATGTTAATTTGTCCTTTAGTGAAAAAAGACCTTTTAATGAGGTATATTTGTATGATTTTGAGAAGGATAGTATATCAACACCATATCACAAACTAATGCAGTCGGAAGAAATACAAACGGTAACATCTGGCAGATGCGATATATTAGAAAGTGGTGAGTTATTTATAGAAGAATCGAATCAAGGTCGGATCATTATTGGAGATACAAATAAAAAAAATATTGAATATGTGAAAAGAATTAATGAAAATTACATTTCACATCTTTTCTGGAGTCGAATTATTAAATAAAAAAAATAGAGTTATGTTTTTATATCTTGGGCCAGGTCTTGGCGGTGGAGTTTTAGCAGTGATAACTGGAATATTTTTAACTTTCTTTGCTTTTTTGGTTGCAGTTTTCTGGATTCCAATAAAGCGTTTTTTTGGTTTTTTAAAAAGCAAGCTTAATAGAAGTTAATTTGGTTTATTTCATTCTTGTTGTTTTAACCATTCTATCTTGTATTCTGTTCGAATACTCTCATCTTTCGAGTACATTAAAAGAATTGATTGCTTCATATAAACATCAATTTAAAGTGATGTCTGATAAATCAATAGAAGATGATGAAAAACAAAAATTATTACTTCAACAGATTTCTAAGCAGTTTGTGTTACTCGGAAAACTAGTTTTTGGTATTTTCTTGTTCGTAGCACCTTTTTTAAGCCTGTTTTTGTTGGAAACATTCTCACCTGAACTCAATCCAAATATACTTGTAACATGGTGGGGGTTGCTTATTCCTGTTGTTACTGTTGTTTTTTATATCCTCTTTAAAAGGCATTATGGCAAGTTATTCCGCAACCGATAAGTTATTACATAAGTTATATCTAGATAATTTCAGCATTTCAAAATCCACTCTTGAAATGGAAGAAATTATGTTTGGTCGAAAGACCAAAGACTTAATTGTGAAGGAGCATGTATTTGTAACTGGATTAGCAAGATCTGGTACTACTGCTGTTATGAACAAAATATTTGACACTGGCGAATATGCATCATTACAGTATGCAAATATGCCATTTATTCTATGTCCTAACCTCTGGAAAAGAAAACTAAAGATCGAATCACATGAGAGAGCACATAAAGACGGTATAATCATCGATGGTAATTCACCTGAAGAATTTGACGAATATTTTTGGAAAGCCTTTTTAAAAGATTCATATATAAAAGATGACGGGCTATTGCCTCACATTGCTGAAGACAAGGTTATTGAGAAGTATGAATCTTATGTGAAATTAATTTGTTTGGCAAAGGGTAAAGATAAATATATCTCTAAAAATAATAATAACATCCTTAGAT